>JAEEUR010000122.1 GCA_016290595.1 Lachnospiraceae bacterium
ATTAACGCTTGCTGAACTGCGGAGCGCGACGGGCCGCTTTGAGACCGTACTTCTTGCGCTCTTTCATACGAGGGTCGCGGGTCAGGTAGCCGGCCTTCTTTAAGGTGGGACGGAACTCGCCGTCGACCTTCAGAAGGGCGCGGGCGATGCCGTGGCGGATCGCGCCGGCCTGGCCGGTGAAGCCGCCGCCCTTAACGGTGACGATGGCATCGTACTTGCCGAGGGTCTCGGTGGCAGCCAGGGGCTGACGGACCACGACCTTTAAGGTTTCCAGACCGAAGTATTCTTCGATGTCGCGCTTGTTAACGGTGATCTTGCCGGTGCCGGGGATCAGATACACGCGGGCAATGCTCTTTTTGCGTCTGCCGGTTCCATAATACTGAGTCGCCATGATCTAATCCTCCTTAAGCTTCGATCTCAAGCACTTCGGGCTGCTGGGCAGCGTGCGGGTGCTCAGGACCTGCATAGACGTGCAGCTTCTTGTACATCTGGTTGCCAAGGGTTCCCTTGGGGAGCATGCCGCGGACCGCTTTTTCGATAACGGTGGTGGGCTTCTCGGCCAGCATCTCGCGAAGCGTGGTGGTCTTTAAGCCGCCGACGTAGGCGCTGTGATGCGCATACACCTTGTCATCCAGCTTTTTGCCGGTGACGGCAACCTTTTCCGCATTAATGACGATCACGTAATCGCCGGTATCAACATGAGGGGTGAAGATGGGCTTGTTCTTGCCGCGCAGCACAGAAGCGACTGTCGCAGCCAGACGGCCGAGCGTCTTCCCGTTTGCATCAACCACGTACCATTTTCTCTCAATGGTCTCCGGGTTGGCCATGAATGTATTCATGGGGAGTGCCTCCTTAAAGTCTTTTTCAAATATATGTTTGGGCCGCTCTCCTAAAGCCTTTCCTCACCGGGGCAGGTTCTTGGAAGGCCTCAAAAGGCAAGCTTCACAATTATAGGGCAGAAGTTGTTGTCTGTCAACGGTTTTTTGCAAAAAAATCGGGGCTGCCTGATAAAAAAAGAAAGCGCCGGATGCAGCCCGGACGAAACGGCCCGCCGGGAAGATAAAGGCAGGAGAGGATGACAGAAATCGGCGGATCCGCCGACGGTTTTGCTTGCTTTTCGCACCGGAGGCGGTTATAATAATAGCCGACCTGATTTTAGGAGGAAAGACATGGAAAGCAACGATTCTTTCTTACGGCCCGAATCGACCGAGATCAATCTGCACGACGTTTTTTGGTATATTCTCAAGAACTGGATCATTCTTTTGGTCTGCATGGCGGTTTTCGGCGCCATGCTGGGACTTTATAAGCGCAGCTCTCAGGCGAAGACCGTAGCCGCCTCGGAAGAATCGGTGGCGGAATACAACGCCCTGTCCGATGAGGCTAAGGCAAAGATCAAAGCTGCCGACATTCCGAAACTGGTGGAGAAGAGCACGATCAACAGTGCCTTTAAGAAATATCTGATCCTCGGCGCCTTCGTGGGCCTGTTCCTCGGCGCCGCCGTGCTGGCCGTTTACTTCGTCATCATGGGATATCTCCCGAATTCGACGGCGGTGCGGAACCGCTATCAGCTGCCGACCTTCGGGATCCTGCCGAACAGCAAGATCTCCGGCCTGAACCGGAAGATCATGAACAAGCTGACCTACCGGGCGAATCTGCCCTGGGAGGAAGCGGTCCGGCTGACGGCCGCCAATCTGGCGATGCACCTGAGGGCGTCGGAGGAGCTGCTGCTGGTGGGAACGGTTCCCAAGAAGACGCTGGATAAGATCCGCAAGGAGCTGCTGACGGTCCTGGACGTGCACGTCGAGACGGCCGGCAACCTGAACAATCAGGCTTCCGCCGTGCTGGCGCTGTCCCGCGGCGCCAAGGTCGTCTGCGTGGAGAAGGTGCTGAAGAGCAAACAGGTCTACGTGGATTTTGAGATGGATACGCTGGCGGCTTCGAAGTCGCACTGCATCGGATTCATTCTGGTTGAATAGTGCAATCGCGTTGAGATTGACGCTGCGCGTCAATCTCAACGCGGCTGTCGCCGCATAAAAAGAACACCGGGTATTCATTAAGGAGCAAGCTCCTCTCAGAATACCCGGTGCTCTTTTTGCGCTGGCTTGTAGCTTACGCGGTCACTCCTGCTCGGTCGGGTATTCCGACTTGCCGGTAACGGCGCGCTTGATGATCTTGCCCATGCGCTTTAAGGCATAGGGGCCGACCAGCTTCATCATTTCCTCCGCCGTATGCATGTCGGAGGCGGCCGGGATATCGCGCGTTAAGTGGATCGCGTCGAATTCGCAGCGGGTCGTGCACAGACCGCAGCCGATGCACTGGTTCAGGTCGACCGTGGTCGCGCCGCAGCCGAGACACCGCTTTGCTTCTATCTTCACCTGCTCTTCGGTGAGCGGCAGGCGCAGATCCTTGAAGGTCTCGCGGGCCGTGCCGGGCAGGGAGCCCGGACGCTGGCGCTCGGCGTTGTCAAAGCCTTCGGGCTTCGTGATATCATCGCGGTTGAACTCGATGAACTCCCGCAGGTCGCGGCCGATGGTCATGGACTGGCCCGGATGCACGAAGCGGTTGATGGAGACCATCGCCTGCTTGCCTTCGGCAATGGCATCGATGGCGAAGCGTGCGCCGTGGTAGATGTCGCCGCCCAGGAAAATATCCGGTTCGGCAGTCTGGAGCGTCGCGGGATCCGCGATCACGGAGCCGTTCGGCCGCCGTTCGACTTTTGCACCTTCCAGAAGTCCGCCCCATTCGGCGCTCTGGCCGATAGCCATCAGCACGTTGCCGCAGGGGACGGTGATGGTGTCGTTCTCATCGTACTTCGGCGCGAAGCGGTGATTCTCGTCAAAGACGCTGGTGCAGCGCTTGAAGACGACGCCCGTCACCCTGCCGTTCTCCGTCAGGACTTCTTTCGGACCCCAGCCGTTCTGGATCACGATGCCTTCGCCTTCGCACTCGGCCACTTCGTCCTTCGCGGCCGGCATCTCGTGGCGCTGCTCCAGGCAGAGCATGGTGACTTTGCCCTTGGTGCAGCGCAGTGCCGCTCTCGCCACGTCGGCCGCGACGTTGCCGCCGCCGACGACCACGACGTCGCCGTCAAAGTGGCCCTCGCCGGCCTGATTCACCCGCTTTAAGAAGGCGACGCCGCTCTCGACGCCGTCCGCGTCCTCACCGGGCACGCCGGCTAAGCGTCCGCCCTGCAGGCCGATGGCGATATAGAAGGCCTTGTAGCCCTGCTTTCTCAGCTCGTCTAAGGTGATATCCTTGCCGACCTCCACGCCGCAGCGGATCTCGGCGCCCATCTTTTCGATGATCTGGATTTCCTTCTCCAGCACCGTTTTTTCCAGGCGGAAGTTCGGGATGCCGTTTAAGAGCATGCCGCCCGGACGGGATTCCTTTTCGAAAACCGTGACCGGATAGCCCTCGGTGCGCAGCCAGTACGCGGCGGAAAGACCGGCGGGACCCGCGCCGATGACGGCGATCTTGTAATCGTCCCACTGCTCGCCCTCGCCGTTTTCGCAGACGGGCAGGAAGGCTTCGGGGTTTTCCAGCTCCCACTGCGCCAGGAACTTCTTGATCTCGTCGATGGCGACGGGCTTATCGATGGTGCCTCTGGTGCAGCGGTCCTCGCAGCGCTTGTTGCAGACCGCGCCGCAGACGGCCGGGAAGGGGTTGTCCTGCCGGATCAGCTTCACCGCGTCGGCATAGCGGCCTTCGGAGGCCATCTTGACGTAGCCCTGCACCGCGATGTGCGCCGGGCAGGCTGTCTTGCAGGGCGAGGTGCCCGTGTCGTAGCAGTTGAGCTTATTCGTGTCGCGGTAGTCGCGGTTCCACTTCTTTTCGCCCCAGACGTGATCGTCCGGCAGCTCGTGCATCGGGTATTTGACCTTCGTGCCGTCCGCCTTGCAGAGCTTCTGGCCGAGTCTCGCCGCGCCGGCGGGGCAGACCTCCACGCACTTGCCGCAGGCCACGCACTTGGTCTTGTCCACGTGCGCGCGGTAGGCGGAGCGGGACATGTTCGGCGTGTTGAACAGCTGGCTGGTCCTGAGGCCGTAGCAGCTTCCCGGCGAGCAGTTGCAGATGCCGACGATGCGGTTCGGACCGTCCAGGTTGGTGATCTGGTGCACGTAGCCCTTGCGCTCCGCCCGCTTCAGGATCTCGATGACCTCTTCGCGCGTCACGTATTTCGCGTCCTTGCCGGTCTCGACCAGGAATTCCGCGATGTCGCCCAGACCGATGCACATATGGCCTTCGATGTCGCCGACACCCTCGCCGCGCACGCGCTGCGCCTTGCGGCAGGCGCAGACCATGGTGCAGAACTTATCGTATTTTTCCAGCCAGTGGGAGAGA
>JAEEUR010000123.1 GCA_016290595.1 Lachnospiraceae bacterium
CCGGGGTCTATCAATGATAGATCGATCTGAGGCAAGTCTATCAAAGATAGACCTTCCTGTCAAGGGGTTCCAGGAAAAATTTTTTTACAACGTTTTTAGATAAAGTTAATACTCGTTGACAAAAGCGAAGGAGGCAGCTTCCTTCCGAAGTGCCTCCCCCTCTGGTTCTGTTTTTTGGTTTTTTATTTCTCCGACAGGTACTTGTCGATCGCGGCAGCCGCGACCTTGCCGGCGCCCATAGCTGAAATGACCGTGGCCGCGCCCGTGACGGCGTCGCCGCCGGCGAAGACCGCTTCGCGGGAGGTCAGGCCGTCCTCGTTCACCACGATGCCGCCGTGACGGTTGACTTCCAGGCCCTCGGTGGTATTCTTGATCAGCGGGTTCGGCGAAGTGCCGATGGCGATGACGACCGTGTCGGCTTCCAGCTCATATTCGGAGCCGGGGATCTCGATCGGTCTGCGGCGGCCCTTTTCATCCTGCTCCCCGCGTTCCTTCTTTCTCATCTCACAGCAATTCGCCATAAAAATACCCCCCGCCGGTATATCCGGTCAGAGGGTATCATATACCCCTTGGGGGTATTTGTCAAGAGGGTTTTGCAAGAATTTTCGATCCCTTTGGCAGGCTCAGGGACCGGAGAATATATTATGGTTGTACTGTCGGTGAGGGGCTCATCAGAACGGTTTTTGTTCCATCACCACCATAGTACATTACGAGCCCGAGCCCAAGGTGGATGATCGAAATCCCGGCGGTCTTTCCTTCATCCAAATAATAAATGGAAGTGGGAAAGCCGCTCCCTCCGACCCAGTCCGGCCCTCCTGTAATCTCATTCAAGCGCGCAATCAACTCACTGAGCTGAGCTTGATAATCGTTTTCGATTTCTTCCTGAACCTCTCGGCAAAGCTCCTTCGCCTGTTCCAACGTAATACGGGGCATATCGTCCGGTGCCAGCCCTGCTGTGATCCGAATTTCCCGACAATATTCGCTGACTCTTTGCGGGTCACGAATCTCCGGATACAGCAGCTCCAGCTTTCTTCGTTCAGTCGGTGAAGCCTGTGCATAGACCCGTTCATAGAAAGAAACCGAATGTTCTGCCAGCTGCTCCTCCATCGGCATCTGATACCAGTTTTCTACCGTATCGATAAAAGCCTTCGGCAGCCAGTACGCCTCTCCGTTGATCCAGCCGTAATACTCCCGCTGCCCGCCGTTCAGGCGGCTGGTCGTATTGACGTTGTAATGATCCCGCCGCAGGGCGGCGATCTCCAGATATTCATGCAGACGGACCGTATAATCCGGCTTCTGATCCGTTTCTTCTGCGGCCGAAACATGATGAGCCGGCAGATCCCACCCGGCGACAGAATCGATGATCTGACGAGTCCAGTTCGTAAACAGCAGCGATTCCTCCCCGTCCTCCTGCCGCAGCATCGGGGAACGCATCGGGAAGATGTTTTTCCAGTTATCCCGGACGACGGCATAGATCCCGTCTGTCGGCGCGACGCGTTTCCCGCCTCCCGCAAGGGGCCTGAAAATCAGGTTCGAGCGGATCTTCCAGCCGTCTTCGCCGGGCACCAGACGCACGATGCCGCCCAGGTTTTCTTCCGTGAAGAAGTTCTGCGTCCACAGCAGCATCACGGAACCGTCCGAAAGGATCGCACCGTCCGCGATATGGACGTACGTCATCAGCCCGTCGCCGTGCGCGGCGTAATAAGCGCCGTATTTCTCGACATAACCGCCGGGCATCTCTTCGCTCCGCATATCCTTAAGGCCGTAGCCCGTATATTTCTGCAGCAGCGCTTCCATCTCCGCGACCGGAGTCTTGATCAGCTGCAGCCGGGCGCCCCAGCCCGCAAAAAGCGTCTCGTAGACGGTGTTCTCCTCCTCGCCGTTCCGCTCTACTCTCGGGCGGGTCAGGCTTTCCAGAAAACCGGTGCAGGGACCGTCAAAGAACAGTTCCTCAAGGGAAATATCCCGAACGTCCTCATATTCGCATAAAAGGAAGTGCGGCACGAAATCGTCCCGGAAATACAGTTCGAACGCCCGCAGCGATTCCGCATCCAGATACGGTGCGGTCCCGCGCAGCGTGTCAAACGCCTGCAGCGCTTCGGCGTTCGCCCCGTCCCGGCCCGGCAGAGAAGTGGCGGCGCTTTCCGACTTCTGGAACGCCATCTGCGCCTCATCACTGCCCGAGATCAGCCGCCAGTTTCCGTCCGTCAGCCGCAGCCGGTTGCAGTGCCAGTTCTGTCCGAAGCTGATCTCGCCCAGCAGGTCGTAGCCGCCGGTGGGATTCGGAGCATAATAGAGCTGATCGTAGCGCAGGCCCCGCACGTAAGCATCCGTCTGCGGATCAAATTCGATCCAGCTTACCGAGCCGGCGCTCCCTAATACAGCCCCCTGAGGATTGCTTTCCGGCGTATAGACCGCGATTCCTTCAAAATACGGGCCCGGGAACATCAGGGTCCCCTGATAGGCGACCCTTACGACGTTCGGCACACCGCTGCCGCTCACGTCAAGTACGTCTTCGTCCATCGGCCGCACGAGCCAGCCATCCGCGATGTACTGCTCCAGCGTCTGATTCGGAATAAAGTCGTCCATGCTCTTCCCGATGCCGCGGATCCGCGCAACAGCGTAGGGAAAAGTCGTGTTCTCCTGGCCGTAGGCATCAATAAACTGTACGCCCCAGGTCTGTTCGTAATTGCTCAGGAAGACCAGGATGTGCTCCCCGTCCATACTGGCCAGATACATCTTATAGCCGTTGTTTCTGCTGAAAACGGCTTCCTCCGGCCAGTAAAGATCCTCCGGAAAATCTTCCATATACAGCAGACGGCTGTAGCCGGCAGCTTTTCCGTTATAATAAAACTCATAGCAGAGCTCGTACTGTGTATTCACGCCCTTTTCCACACTGAAGCGGTCCCAGGCGCCGTCCCCGTCCAAATCAATATTGAACTCCGGGAAGTCATCCGTAATCTCGGCGCCGTCCATGAGCTCGATCACCTCGCCGCCTAAGATCCGCTCCCTCAGTGCGGTCTGATCCTTTATCTGACGCTCCGGATTCAGCTCGTTCTGCCCGACAGTCAGCTCGTAGAAATAAAGGCCGTCCTGACGAGGCGCCATAATATAGGACGGCTGACCGTCTCCGAAAACGAAGCAGTCCGGAATATACAGCCAGTCGGACATGTCGATCCGGCTGCAGTAAATAACATACTCCGCACCTGACGGTGCCAGCGGCGCCGTTACAACCTGATACAGCATGGCCGCGTTGCCGTCATCCTCCACTACGCAGAAATTTAAGGATCCGGAGTAGTCCGATCCCCAGACCCGGACATCCTTCTGCGGAATGGTAAAAGTCCAGTTCTCACGCGCAGAGCGGAAGGTGACGGTATCGCCCTCCCGGCTGAGCCCATAGCCGGCCGGCTCCCCAGCCTTCCATGTCTTATCAGCCGCATTCAGGTGCCAGCTCCCGAAAGAATCCGACGTCAGGAACAGGCCCCAGGAGATCGAGGAATAAAACGGATTGCCCGGATCCCCCTTGAACGTCTGCACGTTATCTGCCGTCATTCCCTCCGGCAGCGAGACACGGACAGGGGACGAGGCTCCCGGAATCTGTCCCGGCACATCCTCTTCCAGCAGATACACCGCCCGCGTATCCAGCACGGCATATCCGTTCAGACGGATGTAATTTCCCGTCTCGTTTTGATAACTCATACTGGAAAAATACGTCATCGCACGGGGATCTTCACAGAAATCCAGGGAGATCTCTCCGAGGATCTGCCCGTCTTCCCAGCGGAAGAAAAGCAGTTTTTTGCTGCTGCGATCAAGGAAATAGGACGGAACCTCCCGGGAAAAAGCATATCCGTCGCTTCCGGCCATTCCTGTGGGCATTTCCGGCTGCCCGAAGCTTCCGTTTACTTTTACAATTTTGTCCGCCCGCAGTACCCCTTCTTGGTCCGCCTTCAGATAACCGACGTTGTATTCCTTCGGCCAGATCTGGGCGTCGGGATCCGCCGGCGCCGCCGTGCTTTCCGGGGTGACCGGCTGCGTTTCCGGCGGGACGGTCGGCTGAGGCTCGGTCTGGGCCGGCGTGCTTTCTGCCGGTTTCCCCGCTTCCGTGCTTTGGGCCGGCGTGCTCTCCGCCGCTTCGGCGGAGGCGTCCGGCTGCGAATCCTTCGGATTCGTCAGGGCGCAGCCCGCCGCGACGAGGCAGACCGCCACCGCGCCGGCCAGGATCCAGAAGGCTGGTTTCCTGTAATTCAGAACGGACCGGATGCGGGTCTTGACGCCCACCTCGCCGAAGGCGAGCGGACAGGCCGTGA
>JAEEUR010000124.1 GCA_016290595.1 Lachnospiraceae bacterium
GAGGACGGCTACATCCGCACCTATTTCCTGCCGAGCGCCGGTAAGGCCTACTACGACAGGCAGTAGGACCGGACACGGACATACGAAAGACCCCCGCCTGACGGCGGGGGTCTTTCATATGTCCGGCCTTATTTCGACGTGCCCTTCTTGGAGGAGCTGGTCTTTTTCGCCGTGGAGGAAGACGAGGTCTTCTTCGCGGAGCTGGTCGAGGAGGTCTTCTTGGAAGAACTCGAAGAAGTCTTCTTGCCGGAAGAACTGGTGGAAGAAGTCTTTTTCTTCTTGCCGCTGGTGGTCGTAGCAGGCTTGGCTTCTTCCTCTTCTTCGGCCTCGGCCGAGGTGTCGGTGGAGACCAGACTGGTCAGCAGGCCCAGCAGGCCGCCGCCGGAGGAGCTGTTCGAGGAGGTATTGCTGGCCGCCGTGCTGCTCGCGGAAGAAGCGGGTTTCTTTTTCTTTTTCTTGCCGGTCGAGCTGGCCGAAGAGCCGGAGGACGCTGTGCCCGCGGAGCTGTTGTTTCCGCCCAGAAGACCGCCGAGCAGGCCGCTCAGCAGTCCGCCGCCGGCATTGCTGCTTTGCGTCTGCTGCTGTGCCGGCGCGTTATTGCCGCCGCCCAGCAGAGAGTTTAAAAGCAGCGGAGCGGCCGCGCTTAAGATGCTGTTGGACTGGTTCTGCGAAACGCCGCTGGACTGGGCCACGCTCTGCTGTCCGCCCGCCCCCAGAAGGGAAAGCAGCAGATTGCCGGAATTGGCGTTATTGCTGCCGCCGCCGGCCAGGGCGCTTAAGAGGGACGCCGTCCCGCCGTTGTTATTGCCGCCGCCGGTCAGAAGTCCCAGCGCGGAGGACAGGACGCTGCGCGTCGCTTCGGGCGAAGCGCCGGCCTCGGCCGCAATTTTGTTCAGGTCCTTTTCGCTGAGGCTGATATCCTGCTGCGCCGCTTCGAAATCGTCCAGAGTAAGAGTTACGGGTTTATTTTCCTGTGCCATATACGTTCTCCTTTATCCGGTCGGACCGTTATGCCTCCTTCCGGCGACGGTCCGGGCTTTCTTTCCTCAATTATGCGGCTTTTCCGGGCTTTTTGTCAAGATTTTTCTCTCGCCGGGATTTCAAATCTTTTACGAAAAGCAGTTGAAATCCCGCCCGCTTTCTTTTATAATTTATCCTTGTAAAAAGCGGCTTCAGCCGTCATAAGAAGATAGGAGAGTTAACATGGCTGAAAAGAAGAAAATTGGAACTGCCAGCGCGACGACCGTCAGCGATATCAAGAACGCGAAGCCGGTGGGCAACGCCACGGGCCTGCGCGTCGGCGCCGTGATCCTCTGGGTCGCCGCCATCGTTTTTGAGGTTCTGGCGGTGCTGATCATCGCCGGCAAGCTGAACATCACCTTCATGAACACCCTGACCTGCCTGATCGTGTTCATCGTTCTGGACCTGGTCTGCGTCATCATCGGCTCCCAGCTCTGGAAGAAAGCGAACCATATCGATCCGGCCTCCAAGAAGAATCCGACCAAGTTCTGGCTGTGGAACAACATGGGCCTGATCGTCGCGATCTTCGCGTTCGTTCCGCTCATCATCCTGCTGCTGACCAACAAGAACCTGGACAAGAAGACCAAGACCATCGCGATCGTAGCGGCCGCCGTGGCGCTCGTGATCGGCGGTGCGGCCAGCATCGACTACAACCCGATCTCCTCTGAGGAGAAGGCGGCGGCGGAAGCGGCTATCACCGGCGGCGTGTACTACACCAATTTCGGCAAGGTCTATCATACGCACGTGAACGATGACGGCTCCGTCACCCAGCACGCCCACACCACGGATGACGGCAAGGACTGCCCTTACCTGAACCGCAGCGATTCCCTGACCTACGGCACCGTGGAGGAAGCCATTGCGGCCGGCAAGACGAGACTGTGCAGCTACTGCGCCAGACATGACGGCATCAACACCGAAGGCCTGCTGACCGACGGCAACGACGCCGAAGACTGATCTCTGAGATCGGTCCTGTGCTCCATCCCCTCGCGAACGCGGGGGGATGCTTTTATCGGGAGGTACTCTATGCAGCTGAAATTGGATCCGACGATCACTTATGCGATCGCCCTGGAGGGCGGCGGCGCCAAGGGCGCCTATGAGATCGGCGTGTGGAAGGCCCTGCGGGAAGCGGGCATCAAGTTTGACGCCGTGGCCGGCACTTCGGTCGGCGCCTTAAACGGCGCCATGTACGCCATCGGCGACTTTGACAAGGCCGTGGAGTGCTGGTCCAACATCCAGCTGAACCAGGTGATGAAGCTGGAGCCCGGGGACGAGGAAACGATGGCGCCGCTTTTAAAGGGCGAGTTCAGCCTGCGCGACATCCGCAGCCTGCAGGACGTTTCCGACCTCTTGAAGAAGGCGTTCGACGTGGTCCGCAGCGGCGGGCTGGACACGGCGCCTCTGCGGAGCTGGATCGCGGAAGTCATTGATCCGGAAGCGCTCAAAAACTCGCCGGTGCAGCTCTACGTGACCACGATCAACATCACGGACCGGGAGGCGCAGGAGGTGCACATCCAGGAGGTCCCCGTGGACGAGATCCACAACATGCTCCTGGCCAGCGCGTATCATCCGACCTTCAAGCAGGAAAAGCTGGGCGGCAAAAACTACGCGGACGGCGGCTTCTTTGACAGCCTGCCGCTGCACGCCCTGACCGAGACCGGCCACCGGCAGATCATTGCGGTCCACATGCCCGGCATGGGGATCGAGCGGCGCTATAAGGTCCCCGAGGATACGGTCATCATCGATATCGAAACGAACGCGGATCTGGGCGGTGTGCTGAACTTCACCTCCGAGCAGGCTCTGCGCGACATGAAGATCGGCTACTACGACGCGCTGCGCACGCTCTACGGCCTGATCGGCGAGACGTACTACATCGATCCGATGCTGACGGAGCAGGAGGCGATGGAGCTGCTGCTGGCGCAGCCGGACATGCGGGCTTTCAGCGGGAATCTGGCGCATTTCCTGGAGGAGGATCTGCCTGAAATGGCGAAGAAGGCCGGCGCAAAGGCGCAGAATTATAACGAATACCTGCGCGTTTACCTGGAGCAGCGGGCCGCGGAAAAGGGCCTGGAGGTCTATCACGTGTACACGGCGAAGGAGATGCTGGACAAGCTGGCGGAACTGTAGGCAAAAACACGGAACGACCAGATAAGACGCAGCAAAAAACGGCCGCCCCGGAAAGGGGCGGCCGTTCGGCGCAGAAAATGATTTATTCGTTATCCTTCTGCGCGTCGCAGTATTTGTCGTACAGCTTATCCACGAACGGGACCGGAAGGGTCTTGATCTTGACGGCCAGGAAAGCCAGCGCCAGCAGAAGCAGCAGCTTGCAGATGCTGACGAGCCAGGCCAGGAAGCTGAAGATCTGGTCGATCTTGGAGACGGCCTTCAGGTTGTTGAAATAGGTCTCCGCGCCGAAGATCCGGGAGATCTTGTCGAACAGGTTGAAGAGGACGTCCGGGATCAGGGTGCACAGGGCCGAAAGCACGCTGGCGGTCAGGACGATCAGCACGGCCTTCAGGGCGGACATGCGCAGGAAGTAGTTCTCCTCGCAGAGCAGGATGTAGCCGGCCAGCAGGATCAGGGGGATGAGGCCGCCGAACTGCGCTACCAGAAAGCAGATGCAGGCCAGGAAACCGATGTGGATGCCAAGTTTGGATTTCATAATTGTTCTCCTTCTGTCATTTAAAAATGCAGTGTTGATACAGGAAAAATACACCAAACAGGGGCGTTTGTCAAGGGGAAGCAGAGAAAACTGCTTTCCGGCCGAAAACAAGAAGACCCGTCCCGGCAGCCGTTGAGGGATGGGCCTTTCCGGCAGGCAAAGCACTTCTTCAGTATACGTTGCCGTCCTTGTCGCAGCTCATTGTCAGGAAGATGCTGACAGTTTCGACCGTAATAAAGAGAAACTTACGGACCATGGTCACGTCTGCGTTGGCAGAAGCTCCGGACGTATAAGCGTTGACGGATTGTTCGCTCCAGGCGGAGTTGTAGATCGTTGTTGTGCAGCTCGCCGCAGTACAGGAAGAGGTGGAGCCGTTATAGGTAAAGGTGCCGGTCAGAGTGGCTGACCATAAATTGTTGTTGTTCCCATCCTTCTTGTAATAAACTTTTTGTGCGGTTAAATTACCGGACCCTCTGTTTATAATCACAGGAGTAGTTTCAAGTAATACCGTCCCGTCTGCTAAGCCGATCACGTGGAAGGGTTGCGGTATAAAGCTGTCAGAAACAGAATATTCTTCTGTGAACAGTTTGACACCGAATGGCGTTGCGGCATGAACCG
>JAEEUR010000125.1 GCA_016290595.1 Lachnospiraceae bacterium
CGCAAAACGATGACGTATCCTCTTTTCCCGGGTGAAAGTTTTTTATGCGGTTCGTGCGTATTCGCCCACGGCGTACATCTGTCGATAAATGATTTGAACTGACCGGGAACGTCCGCCCAGTATGACGGCGATACGGCGACGATAACGTCTGCCTCTTCAAATTCGCTCATCAGCTTTTCGACGTCATCATGCTGTACGCATTCCGCCGTCGCGTGACAGCTTCTGCAGCCTTTGCAGTAAGCGAAGGCATAGTCGTCAATGCAGACCGATTTAACGTCATATCTGACAGACAGCTGCTCTGCCGCGATCCCGGCGATTGCCGCCGTTGCACCTGCTCTGACAGGACTGCAGTTAATGATCAGCGCTTTCATACAGGACCTCACAACCCAAGCAGGCTAAGTGCAATGAGCAGCTGCCCGGCATAGTACAGAGCGATGTTCGTATTGCGCAGGCTCTGCCTCGTCTTTTCGCCGAACGTGTTCAGGATCAGTACGACGTCGCTGATCAGGAACAGCACGGCCCCTCCGGCAAACAGCCTGGTGAAAACGGAAGGCGCCGTGATCAGATTGCCGATCGCGACAACGTTCAGCAGCATGATCGCCCCGATATAGACGACGCCGAAGATCTTGAAAGCTTTTTTCGCCGTGATCTGTTTGAAGATCCAGACCATCAGAGCAGCCGTCAGAACGATCCCGATGACCACGCAAAGGAGCCAGTTTGCTGACAGCGGGAGAACGGCGGCAAGATAAATGATATGGCCTGTCAGGAATACCAGGATCCCGACGAGAAAAACCGCCTGCCCCTTCTCCTTGAAGACGAACCTGAGATTCAGCAGAACGTCGGCAACGCAGCCGATGGCGAGTCCCAGAATGATCATCTTTGCGAGCTGAGAGCCGTTGCTGCACAGGATGCCTGTGATCACGAAGCACAGCGACGCCAGTCCCTTCAGGATCACCGCCGGGACGTATTGCTTCCTGCTTTCCGTGTAAAGAAAGACTCCTGCCAGAACGGCACATAAACCAACCGTTACATACAACATATGCGTCTCCTTTTCAAATAGATATTTCTCCCGTATGCCGCGGTCTGACGCCTCTTTTCATTTTTGATCGTTACCGCCCGAAGCAGACAGGCATGCAGAAATGCGGATCGGCGTTCCTCCCGGCGTTTTTTACATTCATTCCGTTTTTCAGACCGTTTTTTCTTCTTTTTTCAGCTGCCGGTACAGCTGCCTGGCCTGCTCCGCTTCCGCTTCATCGGCCGTCTCCCGATACCGGGCCTTCAGATACAGCCGGCGCAGCGCCTCCGAATCCTCCTCCTCAAACAGCCCTTCACTCTTCCGCTGCACGTCCAGGCTGGTGTCTGAACGGGCAATCGCTACTTTCCGGCGAAGACACAGGTGCAGGAATCTGCGGTAGATCTCCCGGATGCGGCGGACGGGACCGCGGGGCGCCACCGGCTCCGGCACCGCCTCTTCCGCGCCGCTGCGGAGAGTGACGGCCTGTACGGCCCCGGCCTGCTTCGCTTTCCTGAGACTCCGTGCGAGAGCCCGCAGAAGAAAGAAGGCCGCGGCGGCAGCCGCGATGATAAGCAGCGCGTTCAGGAACCTGATCCCCACCGCTTCTTCCCCCTGGATAAGGTCCAGTTCGGGGCTGAGCCCGTCCAGCTTGATATCCTGCACGTCCTTATTTTCAGGATCCTTCAGTTTTATGAAGCTGAAGAACCATGCGATACCCTTGATCAACTGGATAAACAGGTAAATGATCCCCATTAGAAGCGGGGCGATCAGCGTATTGTAGAACCAGCCGAGCCCGGTCCCGACGAGGTTTAAAAACGTTTCGGATCCCAGCAGCAGGGCAGCGAACCCCACCGCCGCAAGGCCGATCAGATTGACCGCCTGAAAGCGCAGGGTCCGGTAGACCGACGGTTCGTGTCTGAGCGAGCGGTTCAGCAAAATACAGCAGGCCGAAGCCGTAAGCCCCGCCGGCAGGGTCATGGCCCGGGTCTCGGCCGGCGCGCCGAGCCACTCGAGGATCAGTACGCCCAGAAATACTTTCCAGTAAACCGAAAAGATCTCCGTCTGGGTCTCCCAGACAGGCATATAGGCCTGCCGTACGGTCAGCCAGATAAGATACGCCAGCTCCGTAAGCAGGATCACGGCATCCGTAAGGGAAAGGCCCGGATACAGGAAGAGGAGCCCTGCGGCGATCAGCGGAAGGAAACGCAGGATCCCCCTGTCTTTCAGAAGAAACGAGAAGGCGAACGAAAGGGCAAAGACCGGGAGCGAGAGAAGCAGCGGCGCGGCATGACCGCCCAGCTGCAGTGCGAAAAAGCCCGCCGCGCTGAGCAGGATCCCCAGATCCGCCGTCATTTTCAGGAAGGTCATCATCCACATATCAGACCTCCTCTCCCGCCGTGATCACCGTCACCGGACAGCCGAACTGTCCTTCCAGAAGTTCTTTCGCCGCCGCAAGAACGGCGTCCTTTGCCGGCGTGATAAACAGCACGCCCCGGACCGCGCCGCGTCCCTCGAGCGTTCGTCTGATCAGCGCCGTACAGCTGCAGACCGTCTCGTAGGAAGCGCGTCCCAGACACTCCAGGATCCCCGTCAGATGCCGCTCGCCCAGTCCCTCGGGGACGTAGCACGACGCCTGCATGGATCCCCGCATCAGGGCGTTCATCGCGAAATCGTACGGAACGTTCTGCTTTTCCAGGCTTTCGCAGACCGAGCGGCCCGCGCTGCAGCAGCGTTCGATGCGCTCCGGCGCGTCTTCGCCCTTATATTCGATATTGAGCAGGACGAGCACGGAGGGCTCCATGGTGTAATCGTAGTTCTTTACCATCAGTTCCCGGCGGCGGGCGCTCTGGGTCCAGGAGATCATTTTCATGGGCTCCCGTCCGGTATATTCCCGGAAGCCCAGCGTCAGCACCGGATCCTCAAAAAGAAAGCGGCGCACGGAGATATCCCCGAGAAATCCGCCGAAAATACGCGCTGCATCCGTACCTTCCAGCGGCTTCGGCACGACCACGATCTCCTGCAGGGTTCCGCTGGAGCGGGTCTCATCCTTCAGGCCCAGGAAATCGCCGCAGGATACCTTCAGGGAGTCCAGCACAAAACGGCCTCTCCGCGTAAAGGTGATCGGGAAGCGTTTTTCCACTGTCTGCCGGGGCTTAAGCCAGGTCGTCCCGCTCACGAAGATCTCGTCCCGGTCGCCTTTCTTCACGTCTTCCATCTCATCCGGAACCGCTGCCGTCTCCGGAAGCTTTTCCCTGTAGCGCAGAAACGGAATAAAGAAGCGGGAGCGGTTGGCAAAGCGCAGTATGAGCTCCAGCGGCTCATCCGGCTCGGCCAGCGAGGTCGAAAGGCTGTGCTCCTCCCTCAGCTGTTCCAGACCGCGGGCCGCCGAATACCGCTCAAGAAGCAGCAGCAGCGCGATAAAGATCAGCAGCACAATAAAGATCATTCTTATTCCAGCGGAACCGTGATCTGTTCCAGGATCTTGTTCAGGAAGCGGCTGGCTTCCCTGGCTGAGGCGGCGCCGCCCATGCTGAGCCTGTGGCCCAGTACGGGGACCGCCACGGTTTTCACGTCTTCGGGGATCACGTAATCCCGGCCGGAGATCGCCGCCGTGACCTGTGCCGCCTTATAGAACGCCATGGCACCGCGGGTGGATACGCCCGCGACGAAACGGCTCTCCCGGCGGGTCGTCTCGATGATATCCATGATATAGCTGAGGACCGGATCCCCGACCTTCACCTCCGTAAACGCGCTGCGGACGTAGGCGGTCTCCTCCGTGCTCACCCTTTGTTCGAGAGAAGCGATGATATCCAGCGTGGAGCGCCTGGCGATGACCTGCATTTCCTGGCTGCGCTCCATATAGCCCAAGGACAGCCGCATGAAAAAGCGGTCCATCTGCGCCTCCGGTAGCGGGAAGGTCCCGTAGGACTCCAGCGGGTTCTGCGTCGCCATGACCAGGAAGGGCTCCTCCAGCGGATAACTGGTGCCGTCCACCGTGATCTGCCTTTCCTCCATAGCTTCCAGCAGGCTGGACTGCGTCCGCGGCGTCGCGCGGTTGATCTCATCCGCCAGCACGATATTCGCGAACAGCGGGCCCGGCCGGAACTCGAAATCGCCCGTCGGCTGGTGGTAGAAAT
>JAEEUR010000041.1 GCA_016290595.1 Lachnospiraceae bacterium
AGCTTTCTACCAGCTCGACCTTTAGGGCCGCGTCAATACTGCCTTTCCTTGACATAGAAACACCCCCAAGTAGGTTTTATATTTCAGTGTCCTACTTGGGGGTAGCATATCATAAGCCAGAGCCCTTTTTATATGTCTTGAGCCATGATGTTTTCAGACAGAGGGACGGTTTTCGGCGTTGTCACCGGGCTGTGACCCGCCGCTTCCCGGCTGTGTGCCGTCATTCGGCATTCCGGGATTGTTCGGCTGTGTGCCGCCTCCCGGCTGGCTGCCGTTAAAGCCGCCCTGAGAACCTCCCCCTTTGGAAGCGCCGCCGCCGGATTGTCCGCCGGACTGACCGCCGGGGAAGCCGCCTTTGGAGCCGCCGCCCTGTGAGCCGCCGCCCTGCGGGTTTCCTCCCTTGAAGCCGCCTCCGTTGAATCCGCCGCCGTTAAAACCGCCGCCGGGCTGATCGCCGCCGCCTCCCTGCGTCCCCATGTCACGGACCTGGAGAGAAGAGGCATTGACCTGAGCAGACTTTTCCTGCTCGCTGGTCTTTGTGGAAAGCGTCCCGTCCAGCTGACGGCGGATGCTCTCCGCCCGCAGCAGGCAGAACTCCTTTAAGGTCTGAACGGCTTTGGTGAACTCCTCAGCCGTATAGAAGGCGGAGGGATCCTTTTCCACATAGGGCAGCAGCATCTCGTACAGTGCGTCGATCTCCTGCTCAAAGCGGCCGGACTCGAAATAGCCGCTGATCAGGGCCTCGTACACTTCGTGATACTGCGTCAGATAGGTCTCGTCGGAGGCGATCCAGCTCCACATGGGGCGGGCGCTTTCCGTTGAGCCGGAGAGCGGTGTATCGATGCCGGTGTTGATGAGCGAGGTCGCGTCGCCGCCGGAGAAGCCGCCGAAGGCGAGATTGTAGTCCCAGGGCAGCATGGAGAGCTGTCCGTCGTTTTCATAGAGGTAATAGTTGTGCAGCATGCTGCCGGTGTAGCTGTCGTAGTTCAGAACGAAATTGTGAGCGGCGAAGTAGCGGATGACCTGGTCGGTGTTGATCCCGGAGACGTCGCCCTGAGAGAGAGCCTTTAACGCCGCGATGACGCGCTGTTCGTCCTCTTCGTCCACGTCGGTCTCCGCATTGTCGAAAATGTCGGAGTAGCTGGAGATCTCGTCATCCTTGTAGACCAGATCGGCGCCGTTCGCGTTCGAGCCGAAGCTGAAGCCGCCGGGGAAGTTGCCGCCGGGATTGAAATCGCCGCCCTGGCCGCCCGGAAATTCACCGCCCTGACCGCCGGGGAAGCCGCTCTGTCTGCCGGGAAACGTACCGCCCGGGAACCCGCCCTGGCCGCCCGGGAATTCACCGCCCTGACCGCCGGGGAAGCCGCTCTGTCCGCCGGGGAACGTACCGCCCGGGAACCCGCTCTGCCCGCCGGGATTGAAATCACCCTGTCCGCCGGCTTTCCCCATGTTGCCGAGCATCTCGGTCTCCGGCTTGTACAGCTCGCCTTCGCCGTCCGCAACGCGGTCCAGATACGACTCGCTGATATCCTCGATCGCAATGTACAGCCCCTGGTCTTCCCCGTTAATGGTCAGCCAGACGTAGCTGGTCAGCGATGACTCAACGCCTGCCTCCCGGAAGATCTCATAGCTTAAGTAATCCTTCATGTATGTCGCGTCGGCGTACAGATTGTTCAGATTGAGCTTTTTGAGGCCGTAGTAGGTCTGGCCCTTGTTGTATTTCCCGAAATTCAGCTTGAAGCTGTAACGGTTGCTGTCGGGGTCGCTTGCTATGGAAGAAAGGCTGGTGTTTCCCTTGGTCGCGAAGGAGACCGCCTCAAAAGTTTCGCCGTCCACCGTGACGGTCGTTTTGTACTTGGTCTTCTCCGTCGGATTGGTGTTCAGATCGGTCCAGTCCTCCTCCGAGATCTGAATATCGATCGTGTGGACGTAAGAGGTATCGAAGAGGCGGGATTCGTAATCCACCTCGGTCTTCGTTTTGTCTTTATCTTTGTTTTCTTTATCTTTCTGTGTCTCGGAAGCCTTGGTCGTTTCGACGGCTTCTGTCGTTTCGGCAGCGGAAGACGCCTTCTCCGAAGGAGCCGTATCGGCAGCGGAAGAGCCGTTCGCGGCGCCTTCCGTTCCGACGGCGGTATCCGCCGAGGTATCGTCCGTCTTTCCGGCACAGCCGGAGAGCGCGGAGACGATCATGGCGAGAGACAGCAGGATCGCGGCAGCTTTCTTATATAAATTTGTTTTCAGCATAGGTTTTGTCCTTTCCGTCAGGATTCGCTTATGGTATTCGGCACCGCCGGCCGGCCGCTCCGCAAAGCGCTGCGGCTGCGGCTTTCTGATGCCGTGCCCTTACTGTAAATAAAAAAAATGAACGGAAAGTGCCCGAAGTGTGAAGTCTTTGTGAATTGTAGCATGGATCTGGAAAGAAGCGGACGGATCAAACGGTGAAACGGCCGGTTACGTCAGTTTTCGGCATCCTGCCCGGGAGAAGTGCGCTGCACGCCCCAGATGCCGAAAAGGATCAGGGCGCAGCAGAGCAGGCTCAGCCAGGAGAACGGTTCCTTCAGAAATACGGCGCCGGCGAAAACAGAGACGGCGGTGGTCAGATTGCTGAAAACGCTTTCCCGCGCGACGCTCAGGTAGGTGAGGGCGTAGCCGGAAAGGAAATAGCAGACGACGGAAGCCATAGGGGCGAGATACAGGATCGCTCCCACGTAGGCGGGCTCGCCGAGCGGCGCCAGATAGCCGGACAGGCTGCCCCGCGCCTGAAAGAGCGCGATCGCCGTAAACACGGCCGCGCCGAGGCCCAGCATCGCCCAGGCCCGTTCAAAAGGGGAAAAACGGTCGGAGAGAGAGCGTGTCAGAAGCGAATAGGCGGACGCCGCCGCGACGGCAACGACCAGCGCCGTCAGGCCGATCCAGTCCAGCGTGCCGCTGCTGCGGCTTAAGAGACCGATCCCGATCACCCCGGCCACGGAGAGCAGACTGAAGAAAAACTGCCCGGCCGTGGGTTTTTCTCCCAGAAAAGGGGCGGCCGCGAGCGTGGCGGCGATGGGGATCATGGCGATCATGACGCCGGAAAAGATGGTGCTGGAATGCAGGATCCCGTACTGCTCGCCGATAAAATAGATGACGGGCTCCATGAAGCCCAGAAGAAGCAGGAGGCCCACCGGCTTATTTTTCAGATCCAGCCGGACCCGGCGCGTGAGGAGCGCCAGATTCATGAGCAGAAAAGCCAGCAGAAAGCGGTGGCTCAGCAGCTGGAAGACCGTGCCGTAATTTAAAGCCGTACGGGAGGCCATGAAACTGAAGCCCCACAGAACGTGGCAGACGACGGTGGCCAGTACGGCTTTTGTGATTTGAGTATTGTTTCGCATGGTTGGGAAAACGCTTTCGGGGAACGGTCGGATCAGGTGCGGATCAGCGCCATCACCGCTTCCCGGGCCAGCAGCAGGCCGGCGGCGGCAGGAACGAAGGCGGTGGAGCCGGGGACGTCGCGCGTGCGTGGGGCGTCGGCCGGACGGGGCGCACGCGGCGGAATGATCGGTTCCTCCGTCGAATACACCACTTTGAGAGAGGCGACGCCTCTTTTTTTGCATTCTTTGCGCATGATGCGGGCCAGCGGGCAGACGGAGGTCTCGTAAATATCGGCCACGGTCAGCTTCGTTGGATCCGTCTTGTTGCCGGTGCCCAGACATGAGATGACAGGCACGCCAGCGGCGCGGGCCGCCTCGATCAGGCAAAGCTTGCCGGTCACGGTATCGATGGCGTCGATCACGTAATCGATGCCGGAAAAATCGAACCGATCCTTCGTGTCGGGCAGGAAAAGGAGGGGATGGATGCGGACCTCGCAGTCCGGGTTAATGGAAAGGACGCGCTCTCGGGCGGCTTCAGCCTTTAAGCGGCCGATATTTTCCCGCGTGGCGAGCAGCTGGCGGTTCAGATTGCTTTCGGAGATGACGTCGTGGTCGACCAGGTCCAGATGGCCCACGCCGGAGCGCACCAAGGCTTCCAGGACATAACCGCCCACACCGCCCAGCCCGAAGAGGGCCACGCGGCTTACGGAGAGCTTTTCAAGCGCCGCATCGCCCAGAAGAAGGCGGGTGCGGGAGAGGGCCTCGGACGTCATGGTTTATTCTTCCTCCTCGGCGGGCGCGACGGTGATCTCCACTTCGTCCACCAGCGGCCCGTCCACGGACCGGACCGTGCCGGAGATCCGTTCGTAGGTGAAGGTATCGCCTGCCTCCGGGAACTTATCCAGCAGCTCGGTGATCCAGCCGCTCAGCGTCGTATATTCGCTCTCGAAATCCTTCGGCTCGTAGCCGATCTCGTCGAAGGCGTCGTAAATGTTCAGGCTGCCGTCCAGCAGATACGTGCCGGCGGAGACTTCCTGCACCTCTTCCTCCTCGGGCTCGTCGGTCTCATCGTAGATCTCGCCGACGATCTCCTCCAGGATATCCTCGATGGTCAGGATGCCCATGGTGCCGCCGTATTCGTCCAGCACGACGGCCATATTGGTCTTGGTGCGGCGGAAATCCTTCAGGATCTCGTTGATGTTCTTGGTCATGTGCACGAAGAGCGGCTCCACGAGCATGCTCTCGACGTCCACGTTTTCAATGCCCTGCGTGAGGACAGCCTTCGTAAGCTGCTTCATGGGCAGGATGCCGACGATATGGTCGATGCTCTCCCGGTAGGCCGGCAGGCGCGAGTAGGTCATGATCTCCGGGTCAGCCAACAGATCCTCCAGCGGGGAGTCCAGATCGTAGGCGGCCACGTCCACGCGCGGGATCAGGATCTCGTGGGCGGTCACGTCGCCGAATTCGATGGCGGACTTGATCAGCTCGCCCTCGGCCTCCGTGAAGACGCCTTCCTCCTGAATGGTGTCTACGACCATGGCGAGTTCTTCGTCGGTCATGGCCTGTTCGCTTTCTTCCCGCGCCCAGAGCACGGAAAGCTTCTCCACAAATTTGGAGACCAGGAAGGTGATGGGCAGGAAGAAGCGCATGGCGCCCTGCATCAGGCCGCTGAAGGAAAGCACCAGGCGGTTGGCGTGCTCCTGGCAGTAGATCTTGGGCAGGATCTCGCCGAAGATCAGAAGAACGACCGTGGCGATGATCTCCGCGATCAGCGTATTGTTCGGATCCTGCGGGATATAATACTCCACACAGAGCAGGGTGATCACGGACGTCGCCGCGATATTGACCAGGTTGTTGCCGACCAGAATGGTGGCGATGGCTTTTACGTAATTATCGACGATATCCGTCGCGCGCTTCGCGCGCTTGTCGCCCGCCTCCGCCTCGCTGATGAGGCGCGGCTTGCTGGCGGACGCGTACGCGATCTCCGAGCCGGAGAAGAAGGCGGAGATGAGGATCAGCAATATGACGAGAAGGATCAGCGTGTTCATATTAAAGCCTCCTTCTCTTCGTCCTCATCCCAGATGTCGCCGACGAGCTCCTCCAGCAGGTCCTCCATCGTGACCATGCCTTCGGTGCCGCCCCATTCATCCTGCACGATGGCGATGTGCATCTTGCGGCGGCGCATCTCCTCCACAAGCGCGTGCAGGCTCATATCCGGCTTGATATAGTAAGGATCCGCCATCAGCCCGCGGATATCCGGAAAGCTCTGCGGATTCGCCAGCTTCAGCTGCAGGTAGACCTTGGTATTTAAGATCCCGACGATGTGGTCCAGGTCGCCTTCGTAGACCGGCAGGCGGCTGTACTTTTCCTCCAGGATCTGCACGTAGCAGGCGGCTTCGCCGTCCTCCAGGTCCAGGCCGACCATGTGTACGCGCGGCGTTAAGACCTCGCGGACCGTGCGCTCGGTGAACTCGACGGTCTTCTGGATCAGCTCGCTTTCCTCGGCCTCCAGACCGCCTTCATCCTCGATGGTCTCGATCATGGTCTGGAATTCGTCTTCTGTCATGCTCGGGCCTTCTTCGCTGTTTTTGAAAAGCTTGCGCATGACGACGGAAAAGCCCATGAAGAGCCAGGCGACGGGCGTGAGGATCCAGATGATAAGCTGCAGCGGCGCGCTCATGAGGCAGGCCCATTCGTCCGGCCAGACCTTGGCGATGTTTTTCGGGATCGTTTCGCTGAAGATGAAGATCAGCAGCGTGATGACGACCGTCGCCAGAACGGGGCCGGATACGGTGCCCACCCAGAAGATGGCTACGACGGTAGCCAAAGCCGAGGCAATAACCGTCGTGACGTTGTTGCCGATCAGCAGGGTGATTAATGTCTTGTCGAATTTGTCCAGGATCTTAAGGGCCCGGCGTGCGCTTTTCTTCCCGTCATCAGCCCAGGAGAGCAGCCGTACGCGGCTTAGGTTCGTGTACGCGGTCTCCGTGCCGGAGAAGAAGGCACAGAAAAGAACAAGAAAAATGATGAAGAGTATAGATCGTGGAATACTGTCTGCGTCCATTACGGACAAAACCTCCTGATGCCCCTTAAGGGCCATAATTTCCTATCAATATAGCATGACTTTGGAGGATTGTCAAATATTTTCTTGCCCTCCCCCCCGTGAAGAGGGGAGGGCAGGGAAGATTATTTGTTCTTCTTTATCAGCGCCTTGTAGTAGTCCACGGCGCCGGGCAGGCTGACGGTCTCCATGGTTTCGTTGAGGCCGTGCATGCCCTTCATCTGCTCGGGCCCGTAGATAAGCGGCGCGAAGCGCACGCAGGCGGGGCAGATCTCCTCGTAATACTTGGCGTCGGTGCCGCCGGTCATGATGTACGGGACGATGGGCAGGCCCGGGAAGACCTCGCGGATGGTCTCCACCACCAGCCGGAAGGCTTCGCTTTCCGTGTCGATGGGCTTGCAGGCGCCGTAGGCGTCCTGGATCTCGACCTCCAGATCGTACTTGGCGGCGAGCTTCCGGATGATCTCGTTGCTTTCCTCCATGTCCTGGTGCGGGATATAGCGCAGGTTCAGGTTGAGCGTCGCTTCCTGCGGCAGCACGTTGCAGCCGTTGGAGCCGCTCTGCATGGTGGGCGCGATGGTGGTGCGCATGAGGGCGCCGGCCTGTGGCGAGAGCGAGGGCAGGAGTTTCGTCAGAAGCGGCTTGAACAGCCAGAGATTGCCGAAGAGCAGGCGGTAGTAGAAGGGGCCGTAGGCGCCCAGCGTGCTCAGCATGGTCTTTAGCTGCGGGCTGAAGCGGCTCTTCATCGGATAGTGCTTTTCGATGTCGCAGACAAGTTTCGAGAGCCGCGCGATGGGAGAATTCTTGGGCGGATAGGAGGAGTGGCCGCCGTTCGACTTTGCCTTGATCAGAAGGTCGCCCATCCCTTTTTCCAGGATGCCGATCATGGCGAAGTTGCCGGGGATGCCGGCCATGGGCTCGGTCACGATGGTGCCGCCTTCGTCGTTGACCAGGAAGGGCGTCACGCCGCGCCGCTTTAATTCCGCGACCAGCTTCGGGCAGCCTTCCTCCCCGATTTCCTCGGTGTTGGAGGAGCTGATATAGACGTCCTGCGCCGGCGCGTAGCCGTCGGCCAGCAGTTCTTCGACGGCCTGAAAGATCGTGATGAGGGAGGACTTGTCGTCCGCCGCCCCGCGGCTCCAGACCTTGCCGTCCTCGATATCGCCGGAGAAATGCCCGTGGATCCATTCGCCTTCGGCGGGGACCACGTCCTGATGCGCCATCAGGACGACGGGCTTATCGTGCTTTTCGCCCTGCCAGAGATAGAGCAGGCTGCCGTCGATCTCTGTCTTTTCGAGATGCTGATGCACCAGCGGGAAGAGGCGGGCGAGCACTTCGTGGAATTTCAGGAACTTTTCGCGCTGGATCTGGCCTTTATGCGAGACGGTCTCGCACTGCACGGCCTTCGAGAGCTTCTCGGCGTAGAACTTTTCGCGCTCGGGATCGGGCTTCGGTTTGTAGGCGGAGACCTTCTGCTTCGTGAGCAGGGTCTTCAGGAGGGCGATCAGAAGGAGGAGAAGCAGCAGGCCGATCACGGCAAGCACGACATAGAGTATGTATTTCATTATTTATTCCCCTTCCTAAAGTACCAGTACGCCAATCCTATCGCGATGGCGCCGCCGGGGATGATCATCATGCTGGTGGAGGAGATGAGGCCGGGGACCAGGATGAAGAGCAGGGACATGACGGCGAGCGGCCAGACGGCGATCTTCAGATTGCCGCGGTAGTACTTGTAGGCCATGGCGCCGAAGAGCGCCGGGACGACGCAGTCGAAGGCCGGCTGCAGGGCGGGCGACTGGAGCACGGGCTGCAGCGGGATGAGCAGCATCACGCCGACGGCCAGCACCAGGATGGTGACCAGCGAGCTGGTGGCGATGGACAGGGTGGAGATGATCTCGTTCTCCGTGGTACCGCTCTTGGCGCCCACGATGTCCTTGGCCGTCATGGCGCAGGGGACCTTCATGTTGATCAGGTTGCCGGTGATGAAGGCCAGGTAGCTGCCGCCCGCGCCGAGCATTGGCACGTAGATGATGTATTCCGCGATGCAGCTGATGAGGTACACGATGCCGATGCTCAGGAAGGCTTTGCCGGCGGCCCCGAGGTTCGGCATGGCGCCCAGAATGCTTCCCATCAGGAAGGGGGCGCCGAGCAGCAGGATCAGCACGGTAATGCTGAAGATGCGGCCCAGGGCGTGCGTGGAGCGCATGTATTTTTCGTAAAGGGCCTGCTTTTCCTCGTCGCTCAGCTTGGGAGCGGCGGGTTCCGGATTGACGTTCAGATTGCTTTTCGTTTCCATCTTGCAGCCTCCTTACATGATCTTGCCTAAGAAGATGGCGGCGGTCATGGCGATCAGCATGCTGCCGGCCACGGAGAAGGAGTCGATCCATTCGGCCTTGTGCCGCTCCTTCAGGAAGATGAAGCCTGCCATGGCGAGCGCGCCGACGACGGCCACGCAGAGCGGCAGGAGCGAACCGGTAAAGGAGAAGACGCCGCCTTCCCCGCCGGAGACGAAGCGCCCGATGTAGCTGCCGATGTAGGTGGAGACCAGTCCGATGAACATGGCGGTCATGGCCTGATCGCCGAAGGCCATCAGCCCGGCGCCCTTGCCGGCACCTTCCTTTTTCGGCTTCGGGGCGCTTAACTTTTTGGAATAGGCCTTGCAGCTGATGGTGCAGAAGACCATGCCCCACATGATGCAGAGGCTCATAAGGAGGGCGATGGTGGAGAAGGCCTGGGCGGTCATGCCGCTGGCAGAAAGGCCGTCCAGCCCCACGGCTTCGGCGGCCGCTTCCGCGACCTGCGTTTCATAGTGCAGGGCGCCGATAACGGAAAGCCGCAGCCACGGCCAGGGCGTGCCGAGCGAGCCGGAGAGGGCGATGACGCCGAGCAGGATGCCGACGCTGGGCAGCACGGCGAAGGTCGCGCTGGCGATGACCGTGCGCTTCATTTTGGTGACGTCCATGCCGATAGCCTTGCCGGCCCGGTAGGCGCGGACCGCGAAGATCACGCAGATGACGGCGACAAAAGCGATGATGCCGCCGCAGATCAGATAGAAGACGGGACTGTTTAAGCGGGAGAGTATGGACATAGAGGCCTCCTTTCACTTCTCTGTTCTAAAGATAAGTCCAAAAAGGGAAAAAAGCAAGCTTCGGCTTGAAAAAAGAAGGCGCCTGTGCTAAAATCTTAGCGATTATATCTGCACTTCGGCCTTCTTTGCGGAAGACCGGAAAAGGAGATGCAATGGATCAGAATGCTTCGGTACTGATTTGGGAGACGGTAAAAAGTCTTCAGAAAGGCGGTTCCCTGGAACAGGCGATGTCCGAGACGCTGCGGCGTCTGACCGCCGCCATGGGCTGTGAGGAATGCGCGCTGTGGCTGCTGAACGTGAAGGATTCCCGGCTGTACGTAGTGGCCTGCGTCGGAAAGCAGGATCTGACCGGCGCGTCTCTGGATCTGGACCGGGGGATCCCCGGCGCCGTCACGCGCAGCGGCAAGACGGAGCTGATCGCGGACTGCGCTTCGGATCCGCGCTTCGCCCAGATCAAAGGCGGGAACATTCCCCGCAACCTGCTGGTCATCCCGCTGAAAAACCAGTATGAGTGCATCGGCTGCCTGCAGCTGACGGAACGCAAGGAATCAGACTTCACCCAGGAGGAGGTTTATTACTGCACGCTGGTCGCCTCCCTGCTGGCCATCGCGCTGGGCGAACGGGGCGTTACGCTTCGGACGCCGGAGAGCCGGAAGGCGCTGATCGCGCTGCGGGACCTGACCTGCCGCAAAAGCGAGGACGACAGCGCGCTGCGGCATCTGAATCTGAATATTTACGAGCATGAAACGCTGGCGGTCCTCGGCGAGAGCGGCTGCGGCAGCCGGACGCTGCTGCGCCTGCTGCATCTGGCGGAGGGCGGCGAAGAGGTCCGGGAGGGCCGCTTCCTGGCAGCCGGCCGGGATATGCTTTCCGCCGCCGAAGGAGAACTGGACGATTACCGCCGCGGCTTTGTCAGTTATATTTATCCGGACTGCCCGCTGGTCCCCACCATGACGGTGAAGGCCAATATCGCGCTGACGGCAAAGAACGCGCTGGAGCCCTTAAGCCCCGAGGAGGCCCTGTTCCTGGTGGGACTGAAGGACTGCGGCAGGCTGCTGCCGGAAAAACTGGATCCCCGGCAGAGGCAGCTCGTGGGCGTGGCCCGCGCGCTGGCCAGAAAGCCGGACCTGATCCTGGCGGAGGAACCGGGCGGCAATCTTGCGGCTGCGGCGGCGAAGGAAGTGCTGGGCGTGCTTCTGTCCGCCGCGAAGCAGCTGGGAGCCGCCGTCGTGTTAACGACCCACAATCCCGAGATTGCCAGAACGGCGGACCGGGTCCTGTATTTAAAGGGCGGACAGATCAGCGAGGTCCGCGTGAATCCGGAGCCGGCGGCGGCTTCGGAGCTGGAATGGTAGAGAAGCGGAAGCGGCGCATCCCTTCCGAACGGATAAGAGGACGGTCATGAAAGGGATTTTTTCCTACATAAAAAGAGATCTTTCTGCCTTCCTGGCACTGTTTCTGATCGTAACGGCCGGGACGGCCGCCTTCACGGCACCCCGGCTCTGGGCGGACTCCGTCCGGCAGGCGGGCACGGATTTCTTTGCGGCCCGCAGTGCCGCCGACGCCGAAGTTTCCTCCTCCCTGTATTTTAAGCAGGAGGACGTGGATTCGATCCGCCGATTCCCCGGCGTCGGAGGCGCCGAGGGCTTTTTCCGCATGCCTGCCGTCCTGGAGACCAGTACGGTGGTACGGGCGGTGGAACTCGTCAGCCTGACGGAAACGCTTGAAACGGCGGAGCTTATCAGCGGCCGCCTGCCGGCCGCTGCGGATGAATGCGCCGTCGGGCCGGCGGTTGCGGAACTGGCCGGCGTCGGTATCGGACAGACGGTCCTGGTGGGACCGCGGGAAGAAGACGCGGCGCTCCTTCAGACCGATACGCTGAAGATCGTGGGTGTGGTGCGGCATCCGGACTTCCTGAAGCAGACGGACGCGGATTTCGTGCTGGTAAGCCCGGCTCTGCTGGGTTCCGATCCGGACGGGGGCCCTTACTCGCATCTCTGGGTGCGTATGGACAAGGACCGGGAAGCGCTTCTGTTCACGGCATCCTACGGGGAAGCCCGGGAAAAGCTGGAAGAGGCCCTGGCCGGTTATTCCGCGAGCTTTACCTCCAACCGGATCCGGAGTCTGGAAAACGAGTATCTGAAAGAGGAAAGCAGTTCTTTAGGCGTGATCGAGCAGCAGCTGCAGCAGCTGTCCCGGAAGGAAACGGAGATCGCGGAAAAGAAGGCCGTTCTGGAAACGCTGGTCCAGGGCTTAAAGGAGCGCGCGGAAGATGCCAGGACGGCGCTGGAGGACGCACGCGCCGAATGGGAGAGCGAAAAAGCCGGTCTTGACGGGATCGGCAAGGATCTGGAGGATGCGCGCTCCCGGATGGAGCAGCTGCAGTCGATCGACAATATCGTGCGGGGAGAACTGGCGCAGGCGGAAGCGCTGCTGAACACCTCCCTGCTGAAAAACGTTCTGCCGACCTTCCGGCAGTGTGCGGAGGGCGTGCTGAGCGCCTTCCTGAAGGCGGATCTGACTCATCCGTCGGAGATGGAAACGGCCGTGGAAAAAGCCATGAACCAGTGGGATACGGCCTGGGACGGCTTCCGCAGCGGCCTTTCGGAGGACGACGTCCGGACCATCGAGCATTCCACCGGCCGCTCGCTGGTCTCTATCGGCCTGCAGATCAGCAATCAGCTGCGGGACTACGGCGGAACGCTGCAGCTGGCGGGTTCCCAGAATCCGGGCCTGCAGGAGGAGATCCGCACGGTCGTGAACGAGCGGGGCTCGGGCGCGCTGTCGAATGCGATCCTGGCGCGGATCACGCAGCTCAGGAACGAGATCGCCGAGATGGAACAGTCGTACCAGGAGAAGGCTCTGCTGCTTTCCGAAAAGGAAACGGCTCTTCAGGATAAACAGACGGAATATGAAACGGCACAGCAGAAGCTGGACGACGCGGAGCTGGAAAGCCGGACGCAGCTGAACGGAGAGGAGATGTCCCTGATCGCCTCCCGCCTGATGCTGGAAGCGGAAAAGGAAGAGACCGAAAAGCAGCTGGCTGAGAAAAAAGCCCTGCTGGAAGAGAAAAAATCGGCGGTCTGGACGCAGGCGGCGCCCCGGAGCGGGGGCATGCTGGAGGACCTGGCCGTAAACGTCCGCCTGGCGGATAAAACGGCACTCTGGAGCGGCGTGCTCGCAGCGCTGCTGATCGTCAGCTTCCTGTACTGCCTGATCTCCCGGCAGATCCGGGATTCGGCGGCCGAAGCGGCGCATCCGCTGATCCGCCGGCGCGGCATGACCGATTTCAGTCTGAAGACGGCTGCGGCCGCGCTGGTCTTCCTGCTGCCGGGTGCGGCGGCCGGGACCCTGCTGGGACGGCAGATCGCCGCCCGGCTGACGGAAGGTTCGCTGGAGACCTATTCCCTGACGGCGGCGCCGGCAGCAGCTTTTGCGGAAACGGTCCGTCTGCCGCTGGCGGTCACGCTGCTCCTGCTCTTGCTCGGCGCCCTGCTGGCACTGGCAGCCGCCTCCGGCAAGAATGCCGCGCTTCTGCATGCGCCGGCGCTGTTCCTGCTGGCGGCGGGAAGCTGCTTCGTCTTCGGAGCGGTTCTCTGGCTCGGCTGGGGACTGTTCCGCCGCCGGACGGAGCTGGGCGAAGTCCTGCCGGTCTTCCTGAAAAGCGCGCCGGGCGTTCTGATCCTGCTGACGCTCTGCGTCCTGCTTTTTGCCTGCATTCTGCTGCCGGCCCTGGAGCGCTTCCGGGCGGACCAGTCCCGCGAGCTTCTGTATCTGATGCGGGCCGCCGGAACGGGTGCGGAGACCTGCGCGGCCTATCTGGGACGCCGTGCGCTGCTGCCGGTCCTGGCCGGCGTGCTGGGCGGCGGTGCGGCCGGTCTGTTTGCCGCGGGACGGCTGCAGGCCCTGCTCTCCGCTGCGGAAAGCGGTTTTCAGTCCATGCCCGCCTGGCTGGCTTTCGGCCTGGCGGCGGCGGGAAGCCTGATCCTGCTGGCCTGGCTGCCCTCGGGCGTGCGCAGACGCGCCGGCCGGGAGGCGCTGACTTTATACTGATATGAGGAAAATCTATGCTGATCTTTAAGGACGAACTGGCGAAATTTCAGCCCAGCACGGAAATCGACAAGGCGGAGGACATCATCCGCACGGATACCGCGGATCTGACCGATCTGCTGATGGAACTGATGAAGGACAAGGAATCGTAAATGCTCTGCTATCGCTGCGGAAACAAGCTGGGCTCCGGCCGCTACTGTCTTCACTGCGGAGCAGACGTCACGCAGTACAGGCGGATCGTCAGACTGTCGAACCGCTTTTACAACCATGGGCTGGAGAAGGCCCAGGTGCGGAATTTGAGCGGCGCCGTCGAGGATCTGTCCCGGGCGCTGGAGATCGATAAGAGGAATATTACGGCCCGCAATCTGCTGGGTCTGGTTTATTATGAGATGGGCGAGACCGTCCAGGCGCTGTGCGAATGGGTGGTCAGCACGCATTACCAGCCGGAGAACAATCCGGCCAGCGAGTACGTAAAACAGCTGCAGGAGGACCGGACGGAGCTGGAGAACGCCAACCAGGGGATCCGGAAATTCAACTTCGGCCTGGATTACGCCCGCAAGGGCAGCGAGGATCTGGCGATCATCCAGCTGGAATGGGTCACGGCCCATCATCCGAAGATGATAAAGGCGCACAGTCTGCTGGCGCTGCTCTATTATTCGGAAGGCCGCTACGCCAAGGCGGAAAAGGAGATCAGAACGGTCCTGAAGGCCGACGTCGGCAACGTTTTCTGCCTGAACATGCAGAAAGAGATGGCGGCCGATATCCGGGCGCCGCAGGTCAAGCGGACGGAGACGCTGTCCGACAACGTCAGGACCAGCGGCAAGCTGCTCCGCGAGGAGACGGAGAAGGTGCGGACGGCGCTGGAGGGCCGGCCGGCCTTCCTGCTGCGGATCCTGCTGACGGCGGCGATCCTGCTCTGCGTGACGGTCGGGATCCTGATCCCTACCGTGGAGCGGCGCAGGAGCCGGGCCGTGAGCGACGCGGTCGCCCGCTACAGCGAGGAGCTGGAGACCGTCAGGACCTCCCTGACCGTATCCGAGGAACTGAAGGCGGCCTACGGCGTATTCCTGGAGATGTATCGCCTGGATCCCGCCGAGCCGGAGCAGCTGGAACAGATCCACGGCCTGTATAAGGGCCTGAAGGAAGACCTGTCCGAGGATACGCTCTACCGGGCGCTGTACGAGGCCTGGGGCGCTCTGCTGCCGCAGTTGGATGCGGAGGCGGCTTCCCGCGCGGCTACGACGGAGCCCGAAACGACGCCGGAGGAAACGGAGGAGATCCCGCCGGAAACGGATGAAAACGGGAACCCGGTCCCTCCCGCGGAAGGCGGCGGAGAACAGCCGCAGCAATAAAGAAAACGCGGCGGCCGGCCGGCCGCCTGAAAATAAGGAGATGCAGACATGACCATTTTAGTGACCGGCGGCGCCGGGTTTATCGGAAGCAATTTCATTTTCTACGAGCTGGAAAAGCACCCGGAGGACCGGATCGTCTGTCTGGACAAGCTGACCTATGCGGGGAACCTCAGCACCTTAAAAAATGTGCTGGACGCCCCGAATTTCCGCTTCGTGAAGGCGGATATCTGCGACCGCGCAGCGGTCTATCAGCTCTTTGAGGAGGAGCATCCCGATATCGTGGTGCACTTCGCGGCGGAAAGCCACGTGGACCGTTCCATCGAGAATCCGGGCGTCTTCCTGGAGACCAATATCATGGGCACGGCCGTGCTGATGGACGCCTGCCGGGGGTACGGCATCAAGCGCTATCATCAGGTCTCCACGGACGAGGTCTACGGCGATCTGCCGCTCGACCGTCCGGACCTGTTCTTTACGGAGGAGACGCCGATCCACACCAGCTCCCCGTATTCAAGCTCCAAGGCGGCGGCGGACCTTCTGGTCCAGGCGTACCACCGGACCTACGGGCTGCCGGTATCCATTTCACGCTGCTCGAACAACTACGGCCCCTACCAGTTCCCGGAGAAGCTCATCCCCTTAATGATCGCGAACTGCCTGGCGGACAAGCCGCTGCCGGTCTACGGCGAGGGCATCAACGTGCGCGACTGGCTGTACGTGGAGGATCACTGCAAGGCCATCGACCTGATCATGCGGAAGGGCCGCGTGGGCGAGGTCTACAATATCGGCGGCCACAACGAAATGCGCAACATCGACATCGTGAAGCTGATCATCAAGGAGCTCGGCAAGTCCGAGGATCTGATCACCTTCGTGAAGGACCGCAAGGGCCACGACATGCGCTACGCGATCGATCCGGCCAAGATCCACGCCGAGCTGGGCTGGCTGCCGGAGACCATGTTCGCGGAGGGCATCAAGAAGACGATCCGCTGGTATCTGGACAACAAGGAGTGGTGGGAGACCATCATTTCCGGCGAGTACCAGAAGTATTATCAGGAGATGTACGGCAACCGCTGAGCGGAAAAACGGGAAATCTGTTTGAAATAAGGACAATGAACATGAAGGATGAAGCAATGCGCGTCCTGGTGACCGGCGTGAACGGCCAGCTGGGGCACGACGTCATGAATGAACTGGACCGGCGCGGCCACGTGGCCGTCGGCAGCGATATCACGGAAGAATACGGCGGCCTGCCAGACGGCAGCGCGGTCTGCGAGGCGCCCTACGTCCAGCTGGACTTAACGGACGCGAAGGCGGTCCGGCGGGTGATCCGCATGATCCGGCCGCAGGCGGTGGTGCACTGCGCGGCCTGGACGGCGGTCGATAAGGCGGAGGATCCGGCCGTGAAGGACAAGGTCTGGGCCGTCAACGCCGAAGCCACGCGGAGCCTGGCGGAAGCCTGTGCGAAGGCCGGCGCGAAGATGCTCTACCTCAGCACGGACTACGTCTTCGACGGGCAGGGCACCGAGCCCTGGCAGCCGGACTGCAAAGCCTATGCGCCGCTCAACGTCTACGGGCAGACCAAGCTGGCCGGCGAGCAGGCGGTGGCCGAACTCGTGAAGAAGTTTTTCATCGTCCGCATCGCCTGGGTCTTCGGCAAAAACGGCCAGAACTTCATCAAGACCATGCTGCGCCTGTCCGAAACGCACGATTCGCTCCGCGTCGTGAACGATCAGATCGGTACGCCGACCTATACCTTCGATCTGGCGCGTCTTATAGTGGACATGATCGGGACCGAAAAATACGGCTACTATCACGCTACCAACGAGGGCGGCTATATCTCCTGGTACGACTTTGCCTGCGAGATCTTCCGGCAGGCGGGAAAGAACGTCCGCGTGACGCCGGTGAGCACGGCCGAATACGGCGCGTCCGTGGCGGCCAGGCCTTTCAACAGCCGGCTGGACAAGTCCAAGCTGCGGGAAAACGGCTTCACGCCGCTGCCCGAATGGAAGGACGCGCTGCACCGCTATCTAAAGGAAAGCGGGGTGATCTGAATGGGCGCGAGGGAAACGGTCTATCTGGCCGGCGGCTGCTTCTGGGGCATGCAGAAATATTTTGACCAGTTCGACGGCATTCTTGAGACGGAGGTCGGCTATGCCAACGGGCCGGACAAGGCGCCGACTTACAAAGAGGTCTGTGCGGATTCGGGCCATGCGGAAACGCTGCGCATCGTCTACGATCCGGAGAAGATCCCTTTCGGGAAGCTGCTGGACGATTACTTTCTGGTCATCGATCCTCTGTCCGTGAACCGTCAGGGACACGACGAAGGGATCCAGTACCGGACCGGGATCTATTATACGAACGACAGCCAGAAGGCGGAGGCGCTTGCGTACGCCGCCGCGCTGGAAGAGAAGCTGGGAGCAAAGATAGCGGTGGAGATCCTGCCGCTCGGCAATTTCTTCCCGGCTGAGGAATATCATCAGAAATATCTGGATAAGAACCCGGGCGGCTACTGCCATATCCCGGCTTCCTATTTCAGCAGGGAAAAGAAGGACTGAGAGTGGAGAAAGCAAAGGTCACGATCTTACTGGCGGCCTATAAGGGCGGCGAATATGCGGGCGCGCAGATCGAGTCGATCCTGGCGCAGGACTGCGGGTGCTGGCAGCTCGTTCTGTCCGACGACGGCGAGGATACGGCGGCGCTGCTGGACGGCTATGCTTCGGCGCATCCGGAGCGCATCCGCCATATCCGCTCCGGCCGGCGCTTCGGCAGCGCGCAGAAGCACTTCATGTATCTGCTGGAGCATTACGGCCTGGAGACGCCTTACGTGATGTTTTCGGACCAGGACGACGTATGGCATCCGGACAAGGTCCGGAAGACGCTGGCGCTGATGGAGGAAACGGAGACCGATCCGGCCCTTCCGGTGCTGGTGCATACGGATCTGAAAGTCGTGGACGGGGACCTGAAGGAGATCGCCCCGAGCTTTCTGGCTTTTTCGAAGATGGACGGCTCCCGCCTGGCTTTTCACGAGCTTCTGGTCCAGAACGTGGTGACCGGCTGTACGGTGATGATCAATCACGCGCTGGCGGAGCTGGCCGCCCGGGCCGGCGATCTGCCGCAGATGATGATGCACGACTGGTGGCTGGCGCTGATCGCTTCAGCGCTCGGCAGGACGGCTTTCCTGCCGGAGGCGACCATCGACTACCGCCAGCACGGGAAAAACCAGGTCGGCGCGAAAAACGCCGGATCGTTCGCGTATCTGAAGAGCCGCCTGAACGGACAGTACGCCAAAGATATGCGGGACGGCACGATCGTGCAGACCGCGGCGTTCCTGAAGCTGTACGGCGCCAAGCTGAGCGAAGAGCAGCGGAAGGTCTGCCGGGCCATGACCGGGCTGGCTTCCCACGGGAAGCTCTGGAGACTGCGGGCCATGACCCGTTATCATTTATGGAAAAATACCCTGCCCAGAAAGACCGGGCAGATCATTTGGTGGTAGAAGGAGGGAGAAAGCTATGATGATCCGGGGTATCGGCGTGGACGTCTGCGAGATTTCCCGCATGGACAATATGACGGTGGAAAGCCGTTTTGTCGAGCGCTATTTTTCGGAGGATGAGAAGGGCTATCTGATGGACAAGGGCGTCAGCTTCCGTCAGACTCTGGCCGGCATGTACGCGGCCAAGGAGGCGTTTGCGAAGACGCTGGGCAGCGGCGTGCGCGGCTTTGAGCTGAAAGAGGTCGAGATCCTTCACAGCGTGGAAGGACAGCCGTACTACAGCATCTCCGGCTCCGCGCTCGAGGCGCAGAAGGAAAGAAAGATCGAGCGGGTGTTCCTGTCCATCTCCCACGAGGCGGGGATCGCGGTCGCGTTCGCCGTCGGCTGGGGCAAGGAGCCCGACGAAGCATAAAAATATAAGCGAGGAAGCATCCCTTGTGGTCCCGTAAGATCGGCGAGGAAGACAAAGCTTTGTTTCCGGCGGCGTGTATTTTTACCGGCGCCGCCGCTTTGATGTGGCTTTTTGCCGAGCTGTTTCCGGCGGCGGTGGAATGGCTCCGCTGGAAGATCCCCTGCCCCATCCAGGCGCTGACCGGCCTGTACTGCCCCGGCTGCGGCGGACAGCGCGCCGTCAAGGCCATGCTGCACGGCGAGCTGCTGACCAGCCTTTATTATCATCCGGCCATCCTGCCGGCCGCCCTGTACCTGATCGTGTATCTGGCTTCGCAGGGCTTAAACCGCCTGACGAAAGGCCGGGTCCCCGCGCTCTGCTTTAAGAGCTGGCATCTGTACGTGTTTCTGGGCCTGCTCGTGCTGCAGTGGATCGCGAAAAACGTCCTGCATTTTCTGGGGCAGTATACGATCTGAATAAAGCTCTTTCGGCGGCCGCTGCTCCTTGGCGGGCCGAAAAGGGTCAAAATAGAACGAAAACGGAATCATTGTAAGGAGGTTCGCAATGAACAGGTATGATGACGGCCTGATGTGGGCTCTGGTGAAGGAAAAGCCGGAGGCCGGCCTCTGGATGCGGCGCGTTCCCATCCCCGCGGTCGGACCCAA
>JAEEUR010000042.1 GCA_016290595.1 Lachnospiraceae bacterium
CGCCTCCCTGTTCACGGGGAAGAGCGCGGAAGCGCTGGCGGAGCTGGCGCCGGAAAAGAAGGAGACCTTCCTTTCGAACGCGGCGGCGTACCAGGCAAAGCTGGACGCCCTGCGGAAGGAATACGAAGCGGCGGCGGCCGCCGCGCAGACGAAGACCCTGCTCTTCGGAGACCGTTTTCCTTTCCTGTACCTGACGAAGGAGCTGGGCCTGGACTACTACGCGGCCTTCAAGGGCTGCTCGGCGGAGAGCGAAGCCAGCTTTGAGACCATCGTGTTTCTGGCCGGCAAGGCGGACGAGCTGGGCCTGAAGGTGATCCTGAAGACCGAGAGCGGCGACGGCAAGCTGGCCGAGACCATCCGGCAGACCGCGAAAGCGCAGAACCGAAGCATACTGACCATGGACTCGCTGCAGTCCGTCACGAAGGCCCGCGCGGCGGAGGGCGTCACCTACCTTTCCGTTATGCAGAACAACCTGGAAGTGCTGAAGGAAGCACTGAAATGAGGAATATATGGCATTGCTGACCTGCAAAAACCTTTCCCTCGGCTACGAGGGGCACGTGATCGTAAAGGACCTGAATTTCAGCGTGAACGCGGGCGACTATCTCTGCATCGTCGGAGAGAACGGCTCCGGCAAGACTACGCTGATGAAGACCGTCCTGGGCCTGACGGCGCCGCTTTCCGGCAGCGTCACGACCGGCGACGGCTTAAAGAAAAACGAGATCGGCTACCTGCCCCAGCAGACCCTGATCCAGCGGGATTTCCCGGCCTCCGTCAGGGAGATCGTGATTTCCGGCTGCCAGGCGCGGATGGGGAAGCGCCCCTTCTACGGCCCGGCGGAGAAAGAGCTTGCGAAGAAAAACATGGAACGCATGGGCCTGAGCGGGATGGCGGACCGCTGCTACCGGGAACTTTCCGGCGGACAGCAGCAGCGCGTCCTGCTGGCCCGGGCGCTCTGCGCCACGCAGAAGCTCCTCCTCATGGACGAGCCCGTGGCGGGCCTGGACCCGAAGGTCACGGCCGAAATGTATGAGCTGATCGAGACCTTAAACAAAAAAGACGGGATCACGGTCATCATGATCTCGCACGACCTGGGCGCCGCCCTGCGCTATGCCACGCATATCCTGCACATCGGCGGCAAGGTCTTTTACGGGACGCGCGAAGAATACGGAAAGAGCGAAGCGGCCGGCAGCCTGCTGCAGAAGGAGGAGACGCCCCATGTTTGAAAAACTCTTTGAATATCTGCAGTTTCCTTTCGTGCGCTACGCGCTCATCGTCGGCGTGCTGGTGGCGCTGTGCTCCTCGCTTTTCGGCGTGACCCTGGTCTTAAAGCGCTTTTCCTTCATCGGGGACGGCCTCTCGCACGTGGCTTTCGGCGCCATGACCATCGCGACCATCCTGAAAATGAAGAACGAGATGCCCCTGACCCTGATCCTCACCATCCTCTGCGCCATCCTGCTGCTCCGGGCCGGGCAGAACGCGAAGATCAAGGGCGACGCGGCGGTCGCGATGCTCTCCGTAGCGGCGCTGGCGCTGGGCTACCTGCTCTTAAACCTCTTCCCGACGACCTCCGGCAACCTGGCCGGCGACGTCTGCTCCACCCTGTTCGGCTCCACCTCCATCCTGACCTTAAGCGCGGCGGAAGTGTGGATGAGTGTTATTTTATCCGTGATCGTGGTGGCGCTGTTCGTGTTTTTCTACCATAAGATCTTCGCGGTGACCTTCGACGAAAGCTTCGCGCAGGCGACCGGCACCAACGCCGCCGCCTACAACCTGCTGATCGCGGTCGTGGTGGCGGTGATCATCGTGCTGGCCATGAATCTGGTCGGCTCGCTGCTGATCTCCGCACTGGTGATCTTCCCGGCCCTCTCCGCGATGCGGGTCTACAAGAGCTTCCTGTCCGTGACCGTCTGCTCCGCGGTGCTTTCCGTGGTCTGCGCGCTGCTGGGCCTGCTCACCGCCATCGTGGCCGGGACGCCGGTCGGCTCCACCATCGTGGCCGTAGACATCGCCGCCTTCCTGATCTTTACGCTGATCGGGAAGATCAGGGCCCGTGCATAAAATACATTACGGATTTTCTGCTTTTTGAGAGCCGGTGAGCGCAGCAGACGCGAGCCGGCTTTTTTGGCGCCTTCTTCAAAATATCCGTTCTTTCTAAAGCCGCGGAGACGATTCTTTATGGTATAATAAATCCAAATAACGACGCAGCACGGGACGAAAAGCTTGGCCCGGAAACAGTGAAGCGGGCAGGCGAAAACGATCGCCTGCCCCTCTCCGCATAAAAAGGAGGTTCCCCATGAAAAAACGCAGCATATGGCAGACTTCCCTGACGGCTGTCCTGACAGCCGCGCTGACCCTTGCCCTTCTGACGGGCTGCGGCCCGAACAACCAGACCGGCACTACGCCGGCGCCTGCCGGAACCACGCCGGCCGCCACGGCGGCGGACACCAAAGCCGATCCCGGCAGCACGCAGGCGGATCCGGCTGAAACGACGCCGCCGCTGCCGCCGGAAAGCACGGCCGTTCCGCCGGCTTCTTCCGAGGCTCCGCCGGAGACCGCTCCGCCCGAGACCGTTCCGCCGGTCACGGAGACGCCGCTGGGAGAGGATATCGTCGAGGATTCGGACGGCACCAGACTGATCCGCCGCTACGATCCGGACGGCCGGCTGGTCGAGGAAGTCAGGACCGCCTCGGACGGAACGCAGCTTGCCTCAAAGAAGATCATCTATTACCCGGGCGGGACCGCCGTCAAATGGATCTTTGAGGAGACCTGGAAAACGGACGGCTCCCTCCGCTCGTCTTCCGAGTCCGCCTATTATGAAAGCGGATCGATCAAAAGCCTGGAGGAGCAGGCCGCGGACGGCAGCTCGACCCTGACGCAGTACGACGAGAACGGACGGGAGATCCTGCTGCAGAAGAAAAACAAGGACGGCGCGGTCGTCTCCGCCGTCACGCAGACCTATTATGAGGACGGCGCCTGCGCCTCCCGGATCACGGAAAAGCGGAACGACAAGGGCGAGGTAAAGGAAAGGACCGAAGAGCTTTTCTATGAAAACGGCGTGACCGGGTCCGTGGAAAAGACACTGTCCGACGGCCGCCGCCTGCTGACGGGATACAATTCGAACGGCATCAGGATCCTGTACGAGGAATATGACGGCAGCGGACAGATCCGTCTCCGGAACCGCTGGGAATATTATGACGACGGAACGGTCGGCATGACGACGGAGGAAGCCTGGAACGCGGACGGCAGCTATAAGAGCGCCTCTGCGGTCCAGTACGGCGCTGACGGCGCGGTCGTCAAGCGCCAGACCATCAAAGAGGATCAGCCGGACCGCATGGTCTCCGAATCTTTCGATGAAAACGGCCGGCTCCTGTACCGGGAGGAGACGCTGCTGGACGGCAGCTTCGTCAGCTCCGTCGAAAACGTCTATTATACCTGGGCGGACCAGCTCGAGACCACGGAGGAGATCTGGCTGGAGAACGATGCGACGTGCATCCTGAAGCGCACGTTCGCGGAGGACGGCACGCCGATGCAGGTCTTTCAGCAGAAAGCGGACGGCACCACGATCACGACCGATATGAACGAAGACGGGAAACCGGCCGAGCGGCTGACCGAGGACCGGTACGGCGGGCTGATCGAAAAGCTGACCTGGACATATTACTGGAGCGGCGAGACGCAGGCCCTGGAGAGTTACTACTGGAACGAGGATTCACAGGGCTACGAGACCTACCGCGAAGAGTATACCGAGGACGGCGACACCTATATGGAGAATCATCGGTACGCGGACGGCAGCGGGGTGATCCGCTGGTATGATCAGCCGGACCGGCTGTGCCAGTACGAGGAGTATTACCCGAACGATTCGCTGAAGTACGGCTTCTTTTATCAGTTTTTCGAAAATACCAACGTCTGTTCCTTCTACGCGGTAGTCGAGGGGGATGAAAACGGCAAAACGATCGCCTACAGCGAAAGAGAGTATTTCAGTGACGGCAGCGTCAAAAAGTCATACGATTTCTACGGCGTCACCGAGGTGGCCCGCGAGTACAACAAGGCCGGCAATCCGGTGCTGTTCACCCATACGGAGGATGGCGTCCTGCGGCGCAAGGAACAGTATTACTACAAGGCGACAGACCCCGACGCGCTGACAGAGGAGGATATCCAGGTCTGGAACGCTGACGGCAGCGTGGATTTCCATGAGATCAACGAGTACGGGCACAGCAACGGCAGAAAGTCCGCGCACACCTATATCTATTCCGACGGCTCGTGGGAATTCCAGAAATACGATGACAAAGGCCGCCTGATCCTGGATCGGGAGGTGCTGCCCTCCAACATCGTGGTCAAGGAGCGGGAGATCGATCCGGACAAGCAGTACGAACGCGTCCGGAAGAATTATTCCGACGGGTATTTAAAGAGCGATTATACATGGATCAATCAGCAGCTGCGCAGCCGCACGGAATACTATGAGAACCATGCCGTACGGGTCAAGGAGACGAGAAATGAGGACGGTACCGGCGAGACCCGGGAATACTCCGAAACGGGCTGGCTTGTCTGGATGGAGAGAACGACGAAGGACTGGGTCGTCGAAGTGAGCTACAAGGAGGGAAGACGGACCTATGAACGCTACGCCGACCGGGACGGGAACTTTATGAAGTTGGTGGTCCGGACCTACTATACGGAGGGCGGTGAAAAGCTGATCCGGATCGAGGTCACGGAAAGCGACAACACGTCGCAGACCAAGATCATAAAAGACGACGGCAAGATCGGCTACGGTGATCCGTAATACGCGCTTTCTTACGGATCACATGCGAACGGGAAAGGAGATCGTCATGAAAAGAAATAAGATTTTTGCGATAGGGATCCTCTGCCTGCTGCTGGCGCTTTCCGCCTGCGGGCAGGAGCCGGCTGCGGAAAGCACGGCGCCGGAAACGCATACCGCTCACCCGATCGGCTACCCGACCGTCCCGCCGACGGCTGAGATCCCGCGGGAGACCGGGACGGATCCGGCCGCTTCCACGGCTGCAGATCCCGCGGAAACGACGGGCGAAGTCCCGCCTGTAACGGAGCCGGAAGCGACTAAGCCGCCGGTCACGGACGTGCCGACGAGTGAAGCGGTACCGGAAAGCTCAGAAGTCCCGCCTGAAACGACTGAGATCCCGCCGGAAACGACCGAGATCCCGCCGGAAACCAAACCGGCGGATCAGATCATCCGTTATGACGACGGCTCACAGATCGTGCGCCGCTTCGACGAGGAAGGCCGGCAGATCGAGGAGAGCTTCTACTATGCGAACGGACAGCTGAACTACACGGATCAGAAGGAGTTCTACCCGGACGGCACCGTGAAGCGGGAATACTACGAGGAACGTTTGCGCGACGGCACGGGCAAGTGCACGGAATTGCTGTACTATGAGAACGGCGGCCTGAAATATGACAGAAGAACGAAGACCGACGGCTCGGAGTATATCTGTGAATATGACGAACTGGGCCGGGGGACGGCACAGACCGGCACCTACCCGAACGGTCAGAAACAGGTCGAATATGCTTGGACCTATTACGGTGATACCGACGATGTGGCGGAAAGCCTCAAGAAGGAGTGGCGAGAGGACGGCAGCCTTTCCTATTCCAACGAGGAGTCCTACTGGGAGGACGGGTCCCAGAAGAGTCTTGACCGGACCTATGACGACGGTACGCGCTGGGTGAAGGAGACCCGCGCCGACGGCCGGACCGAACGGGAGGAATACTACCGCGCGGGCGGGCAGATGAGCAGCCATCACGAGTATTACTACGACGAAAACGGCGTCCTGCTCGGGGACACCTATGAGGAGTGGCTGGAGGACGGGAGCCTGAACCGCAGCGGGACGGCCACCTTCTACCCCAACGGAACGCAGAAAACCCGCCGGGAAATCTACAGCTGGGACCGCGACACCGAGTTCTATTATGAATACGATGAGCAGGGACACACGCTTCTGGAGGAAAGAAAAGCGCTGGACGATTCCATCTATTCCCGCAACGAATGGGAGTACTATCTGGATTCCGGGAATTGCTCGAAAAAGGTCAGGATCCTGCGGACGGCGGAGGGACAGTCGGAATCCACTGCGCTGTACCGGGAAGACGGCAGCCTGCTGGAAGTGACGGAAAAAGATGAAGACGGTTCGCACAGAATCAAGAGCTATGATGAGAAAAACCGTATCAGCAGACGAGAGGAATACAATGCCGATGATTTCCTCGTGTTTGTGGAGGAGCAATCCTTTTACGGGGACAGCCATTCCGCCTATTCCCGTTATTACTACGAAGAGTGGAGTGAGGAACTGAATGACTACATCTGGTCTGAGACACTGTATGAGGAGGGCAGCGAGGCAACGAAAATGACCGGCAAGCGCTATGACGGCTGGACTTACTATATTGAGTCCAACGGGAACGGTGATACAACGCTGTCGGAACACTGGTATCCGAACGGCCAGATGCACAGCCACTGCGAGAGGCAGTACTATGAGGATACCGGATGGCGCTCCTTCTACAGCGAGCGCGACTGGGAGGAAGACGGCAGCGGAGAACGCTACACGGAAGAATATTTCTATCCGGACGGCAAAAGCAAGAGCTATTCTTCTCAGGAAGGCGACAGTGCGCTTTACTGGGCCTACAATGAGCAGGGAATGCGCACGGTTTATGAAGAGCGGAACAAGAACAATCTGACGTATCAGCAACTCTGGACGTACGCGGAAGACGGTGAGACCGAGCTCGAATACCATCAGAAGAGATGGAGCGAAGAGGGAAAGCTGTCCTGGCGGGATGAAATCTATTATCCGGACGGTGTAATGCAATCTCTGCATTACGGCTCTGAAGACGGCTGGGACGAACAGCGGGAATACCGGGAGGACGGCACCTGCACGCTGGAGATCAGCATCAACCCGGCCGGCACCAAGGTCTACGAGTATATTCTGCACGAGAGCGACAGCTACGTGATCCGCGAGTGGCACGACAACGGCCTGCTGAAGATCTACCAGAAACACGATACGGCGGCGGGCACGGACGTCTACGAGCAGTATCTGGACGACAGTACCCCGTACATCCGCAATATCGACGGCCCGGGTGAGTTCAAGGATCACAGGACCTACGATACCGCTATCGGGATGGTACGCTTCCAGACACTTGTCAAGGAAGGCATTTACCATGACCGCTATTACGAGGAGGGACGTATGATCGTGGACCGCCGCTATACGGCGCTGCCGGACGGCGGTTATGATACCTATCTGGGCGATACGGTCTGGGAGTATTTCGAGGAGGGCGGCGTCAAAAAGATCCGCATCTCGGAGAGCAACGAAAAAGGCACCATGATCAGCCAGATAGTCGTGACCGACGACGGAAAGACCGGGTATCCGGACTAGGCACCTTGCCCTCCCCCGGGAACGCGGGGGAGGGTGCCCCGCAGGGCTAAAGGGGACGGTTCCCTTTGGCCCTGTTTTTTTGCTCTGCTTTTTGACAGTTCTTTCAAAAAACCACTTGACAGGCGGGTTTATCGGTGATAAACTCGCCTTAACAGCGGGTTTAGTCCGGATAAACCTGCGAGACCGGAAGAAAAGGAGCCGTCCTATGGAAGATTTAAAGATGGGGGTTATCGAGACCCGCTTCGCGGAGATCATCTGGAAGAACGAGCCGATCGGCTCGGGCGAACTGGTAAAGCTCTGCGCGAAAGAGCTGGAGTGGAAAAAGCCGACCACCTATACTGTTCTGCGGAAGCTCTGCCAGAAGGGGATTTTTATTAACGAAGGGGGCACGGTCCGCTCCCTGATGAATAAGGAACAGTACTACGCGGCGCAGAGCCGCCAGTACGTGGATGAGACCTTTGAGGGTTCGCTGCCGGCGTTTATGGCGGCCTTTTCCTCGGGCCGCAGGCTCTCGGAAAAAGACGTAAAGGAGATCCGGGCGCTGCTGGACAGCTGGGAAGGCGGGATGGGAGGCGAAAGATGCTGAACGAACTGTTCGTAAAAGTCGTGACCTTAAGCCTGTCGGCGGCGCTGATCGCCGTGCTGGTGACCGGCCTGCGGCTGATCTTGCGAAAAGCGCCGAAAGCCTGGGTGTGCGCGCTCTGGGCGCTGGTCGCCGTGCGCCTCCTGATCCCGTCGCTGCCGCAGAGCCGCTTGTCCGTGGTGCCGCAGCAGGTGAGCGAAGGGACCGTGGTGCGGGAGATTTCCGCCCGCCCGGTGGAGGACACCGTGAAAGTGCACGAATATGAACCCGGCTATGCCGAGATCGTATCCCGCCAGCCGATGCTGCCCGTGCAGCGGGAAAGCGTGCGGGTGGAGGCAGATGCGGACGAGGCCGAAAAATGGCAGAGCGCCGTCCCGGCCGGGGAGGCGCTGAACGCGGAAGACGCGGAAAAGACCGAGCTCGTGGAAGTGCGTTTTGTGGAGGTCTCGGCCGCGACGCTTGAGGCCCCGAAAACCTTCGGCAATATCGTGCTGCCTGTGCTCTCCGTGATCTGGCTGGCCGGCGTGGGCGGCATGCTGCTCTACATGGCTTTCAGCTATTTCCGCATCTGGCGGAAGGTGCAGGTCTCCGCGCGGGAGGCGGGCAACGTTTTCTTAAGCGATAACCTGACCTCGCCCTTCATCCTGGGCGTGATCCGGCCGCGCATCTACCTGCCGTTCGGGATCCGCGAAGAGGAGAAAGCCTATGTGCTGGCGCACGAACAGGCGCATTTGAAGCGGCTGGACCATATCTGGAAGCCGCTGGGCTTCCTGCTGCTCTCCCTGCATTGGTTCAACCCTGTGATGTGGGCGGCCTACATTCTGCTTTGCCGGGATATTGAGCTGGCCTGCGATGAGAAGGTGATCGGCCGCGAGGATGAAGTGTTCAAGAAACAGTATTCCGAAGCCCTGCTCGCCTGCAGCGCGAAACAGCACCTGGTCACAGCCTGTCCGCTGGCGTTCGGTGAGGTGGGGGTCAAGGTGCGTATCCAATCCGTGCTGAACTACAAGAAGCCGGCCTTCTGGATCCTGGCCGGGGCGCTGCTGATCAGCCTGATCGCGGCCGGCTGCGCACTGACGAATCCGAAGGAGAGTACGCCTGCGGAGAGCAGTTCCGATCCGTCTTCCGCCGCGGAAAGCACGCCCGCGGAAACTATTCCTTCGGAAATCACACAGGCTCAGCCGCCGGAAAGCACGGCGGCGAAGACCGATCCGGCGGAGAGCAGTTCCGATCCGGGCCTTCCGGCAGAAAGCAGCGCGGAACCGGTTCCGCCGGAAAGTACGGCGCCGGTCACGGTCATCGAATCCGGTCTGTTTAAAGGCGTTCGGACGGATCAGGAAGCGAGTCTGACCCTTACCGTCGGGAAAGAACAGGAAAAATACGTTTTTGACAGCGCCTGGCTGAAGCGCGTCATCGCGTCGTTTGACGGCTGGACGCTGGCGGACCGCAGGACGACGGAATACGAGGCTTATCTGAATTCCCGGGGGACGGATTATACGCTGCGGGTGAGCAAATCGCTGAAGATCGAAGGCATGTGGCGCTGGCGCTGGGGCTGGGGCGTCACGGAGATGAAGGAAAAGACGTTCTATCTGGGCAAGGTGAACGGCACGCTCTGCTGGCTGCCGGCCGCCTTCGTGGACGTGATGGAGGAATGGTGCGTCCTTAACACCGCTAAGCAGTATTTCCACGACGAAGATTTTCTCGCCTTTTCCTGGAGTGCCGGCAACTCTCTTCAGAGGAAGCCGTCTGTCGTGCCGCAGACAAGGAAGAACCTGCCGGATACGTTGGGAACGGCAAAGGGAAAGACGGCGGATATCAAAGGAGAGCACAGCTATTATATCGCCGCGCTGGATCTGACCCTCGAACTGCCGGAAGGCTATTATCTGTACCGGATCGACGGGTTGTACCGCGATGAGAACTGGAATCCCGTCCGTCTGGAATTCGTGGACGAATATATCCTGGCGCTGCGGGATCTGAGCGAAGAGGAACTGGTAGAAGCCATATGCCGGCAGAAAGATAAGCCGAAGGCGTTGGATTATAGTCCTGACTGGGTGCTGTGGAATTTTAAGATCGTTCACAAGGACTATCTGGCAGTGGAGCAGCTGTACAGCTCCTACATCCCCGAGGTGGGAGAGATCCGGCAGGCAGGCGACTATCTGCTCCTTTCCGGCACCTGTCCGTGGTGGAGCAGCCGGGGCTATTATGATGAAGAAGGCGTTTTTCACAATACGGAAGGCCATGAAGCTTTCTTCAGCCCGGAATACGAAGAGCTTTATACGGAGATCATAACGCCGGCGCTCATTACACAGGCCGCCGAACCCGACTGGGATGCGTTTCATGAGGCGCTCCGCACCCGTTTCGACTGGCCGCTGCTGATCGACGAAGAGAACTGGCACCAGGAAGAGCTGATGGAAACGGTCCTGGGCGCCTGTTCCGGCAGCGGTGTGGGACACTATTTCTACTGGCGCGCGGACGGGGATCATCGGGTGACGAATCTGCTCTTTGGCGGCAACGGAAAGATGACCCTGTACTGGGACAGCTATGCGGACGCTTCCATCCTGAGCGACGACTGGTGGAACGATTATACCTGGGCGGTGCGGGAGCTTCAGAACAATCCGGAAAAATATGCTTACCCCGGTCTGGCCATCGCGTTTACGGACGGGGATTACCCGCCGACGGGGGACTTTGTGAAAACGGCGGCCTGGCAGGAGCATCTTAAGGAGCAGGCCCGGCAGCGCGAAGGCTGGTATCAGGATGCTTCGGAAGAGATCACGGCCCGCGCGTTCACCTACGCCTGGCTGCGGGCCGTCGGACAGGACGTGCGGCTGAAGGATCTGGCGATCTATCTGAAGCGGTCGGAGAACGACGCGCTGCTGTTCCTGGCTTTCGAAATGGATCCGCTGAAGGGATATGAAATGACGCCGGTCTTTAAGGGGATCGACTATCTCTCGCTCTGCGATCTGGAGTTTGCGAGAAACTACGCGGAGCAGTATGCGAAGTAAGCGACAGAAAGAGTGGGAGCCTTAGGGCTCCCACTCGGTAAAGACGTATTCCAATCCGTTCTCTTCCTGGGGAGCGGATTTTTTTGTGACGTGCCAGCCGGCTTCCTCTAAGTTCGGGAAGAACACGGTCGGCGTGATGGGCGGCTCCTGCTTCACCATCGTCACCAGGCAGCTCTCGCAGTAGGGCAGGAGCTTCTTATAGACGTCCCCGCCGCCGATCACGAAGGCGTCCTTCTCGTCCAGCGCTTCCAGGAGCGAAAGCAGTTCGCTCACGCTGTGGCAGACGTACGCGCCCGGCACCTTCAGCTTCCGGCTGCGGCTTAAGATGATATTGCGCCGCTTCGGAAGGATCTTTCCGCCCGGCAGGGACTCGAGGGTCTTCCGCCCCATGATCACGGTATGGCCTTTGGTCTGCTCGCGGAAATATTTGAGATCTCCCGGCAGGCGGTAGAGCATTCCCTTGCCGTCTCCGATGCCCCAGTCCGGAGCGACCGCTACGATGGCGCGCATCAGATGGCCACCGGGATGGGGAAGGGGAACTTATGGAAGTCGTAGTTCTCCACGTGCAGGCTTTCGGGCCGGAAGTCGTAGAAATCCTTGACGTCCGGATCCAGCCAGACCTTGGGCGCGGGCAGCGGCTCCTGCTCCAGCAGGTATTTGACGCCCTCGATGTGGCGGTCGTAAATATGCGCGTCCGCGATCACGTGCATCAGCGTGCCGGCCTTGAGGCCGGAGACCTGCGCCATCATCATCAGGAGCAGGGCGTACTGGCACACGTTCCAGCTGTTGGCGGTCAGCATGTCGTTCGAGCGCTGGTTCAGGATGCCGTTCAGGGTGTCGCCGGAGACGTTGAAGGTCATGGAATACGCGCAGGGGTAGAGCGCCATCTCGGACAGGTCGTGATGGTTGTAGAGGTTCGTCATGATGCGGCGGCTGTTCGGATTGTGCTTTAAGTCGTAGAGCACGCGGTCCACCTGGTCGAACCAGCCCTCTTTATACTTATGTTTCACGCTCAGCTGATAGCCGTAGGCCTTGCCGATGGTGCCTTCTTCGTCAGCCCAGGCGTCCCAGACGTGGGAGCCCAGCTCGCTGATCTTGTTGGACTTTTTCTGCCAGATCCACAGGATCTCGTTGAACGCGTTCTTGTAGGCGGTCCGGCGGATGGTCTGCATGGGGAATTCCTTCTGCAGGTCGTAGCGGTTCACGATGCCGAAGCATTTGACGGTGTGTGCGGGCGTGCCGTCCTCCCAGTGCGGGCGGACTTCATAGTCCGTGTCCCAGACGCCCTCGTTTAAGATCTGTTTGCAGTTTGCGATAAAAACTTCATCAGCATAGCTCATGGCAGCCTCCGTGAAAATATGATATACGGATTGGGTTTGATTTCTCACTCCCAGTTCAATTTTAGCGTTTTTTTCTGCGAAGCGCAATCGGAAAGATAAAGATTCATCAAAGTTTGATAAGGAATCCCCGTATCCTGCGCCTGATCCTTGAAATAGGAGATGGTATCCACGTCGATATTGATCGTGATCTGCTTTTTCAGATGCTTGGCATACGGGTTTTTGCGCGGATTTAAATTCTTGATATCGTATTCGTCTCTCATTTTCATTCTCCCTGCAAGCTTTCGGTATAAACTGCCTGCTCTGATCGTGTTGCTTTTCTCGCTGATATCAGTCGGATAATATTGTCTTTACCGCGGTAGCAATGACTGACAATGCACAGATGTTCTTTGGCGCTGATGCCCAGTATCAAAAATCTTTCTTCCTCCTGTGAATGATCCGGGGCATCGAACAAGATAGCATTGTAATCATAAAAAACCGTTTGTGCTTCTTCAAAAGAGATCCCGTGTTTCAGTTTGTTGAGCGTGTTTTTTCGCTCATCCCACTCAAAAGATATTTCTGACATAATTATATTATAATTATAATTTGACGGTTGTCAAGTGATTTTCCGGCTGATCCTGTCACATTTTGACCTTTTCTGCGCTATATTAGTGAAAGGACAAGGAAGGGACCCTTCATGAAAGAACTGTCGGCAAAGGAACAAACACTGCTGCAGCAGTTATATGAAACCTACCGGGAAAGGCTGGTGAACTACGCGGAAATGATGCTGCGCAATCGCGCAGACGCGGAGGATGCAGTGCAGGACTGCTTCCTGTATGTGCTGGAGCGGCCGGGAAATCTGAAAGGGGTGGACAGCCCGGAAACCTATCACTACCTTTCGGTGATCACGAAGCATAAAGCGCTGGATCTCATCCGGACCAAAAGCCGCCTCGCGGAAGAGGAGGAGATCCCGGAAGAAAGCTACGAGCTGGAAGTGCCGAAGGGCTTGGCCCCGGCCTTGAAAGTGCTGGCCCCGCGAGCCCGGGAGATGCTGCTTTTGCGCTATGCGGACGAGATCAGTGTGCGGGAGATCGCCAGACTGTACGGAATGCAGGAGGCGGCGGTGCGGCAGGTGCTGCACCGGGCCAGAAAGGATTTGAAAGCTGAATTGGAGAAAGGGGAGCAATAAAATGACGAACAGAGAACTGAAAGCGCTTTGCCGAGAGGAACGCGACGAAGAGTTAAAGCAGATCGACGCGATGACGGAAAAGAAAACGGGGCAGGTCCGGGTGATTTCCGCCTCTGAAAACGAAGGCGGGAAACGGCGAAGCTGGGGCACCCGGCAGAAAATAGCGGCGGCCGTGATCGTCCTTGCCGTTCTGGCTGCCGGCGCCGTCTTCGGCCCGAAGGTCTATGCGCAGGTGCAGGCGTGGATCAAGGTGCAGAGAGGCGAATACGGTGCGATTCAGGTCATCAGTGTCCATCCGGAAGCAGAGTTTGCGAATTACCGATTGGGCTGGAAGCCGGATCGCTTTGAGCATCAGATTGCGCTTGAGGAGGAAGAATACCGCTTCAGTGAGGAATACGATAATGAGCACCTGATCGATATACCGATGGATGAATGGGAAAGCATTGTCGGCGGCCGCTATGACAGGACTGACCTGTTTCCGGAGCGCGGGAAGGTATGGGCCTCTCCCGAATTGAATGAAAGCTCCTATTTCGGCTGGGGATATTATAAGATCTCAAAGGCAGAAGAAACTGTCATGTATATAGACCGCGTGGATCCGGAAACCGGAAAGAGCTGGATCACGGAAGAAGGCAGCTGGCAGATTCGGGGCTGGGAGGTGCTGTATTATCAGTACTATATGTACGGGTCTTCTTCGCGCTGGACTTCCGATCAGGATAAAACGACCGAGCGGTACCGCTATGATATGATCTGCTGCATCTGGATCGATCAGGAGCATGACGTCGCCTTCCGCATGGATGGTACCCTGACAAAGGAGGAAGCGCAGAAGATCATTGAGAACGTGAAGATAGTGAAGTGAGGGCTATCAAATATCGAGAGCAGAAAATCTAACAAATCCGGGATCAGATCCCGGATTTGCCAGATTTTCTTTTTTATTGCCTTTTTTTCGGGGAAATGATAAAATACATTTTCAGTATACAGCCTGATCCGGAAGGAAGAGAGGATAAAAGCATGACGGAAGACTTAAAGCGTCTGATCGATCAGTTTATTGAAGAAAACAGGGAAAGCATTCTCTGGGACATCACCCGTCTGGTGGGGGTCCCCAGTGTGGAAGAAGCCCCCGAACCCGGTGCGCCGTTCGGTCCGGGACCGCGCAAGGCTCTGGACATGGCCGAGACCATTGCCAGGGAGCTGGGACTGGAGACGGTGGACCTGGATCATAAGGCGGCCTACGCCGTCGTGCCCGGCGAGCGGGATGAATATCTGGCTACCATCTGCCACGTGGACGTGGTACCCGTAGGCGAGGGCTGGACCAGCGATCCCTGGACCGTACAGGTAAAGGGGGACTACCTGATCGGCCGCGGTGTCATGGATGATAAAGGACCGGCGGTCCTGACGCTCTACCTGTTAAAATTCATGAAGGAGCACGGCGGAGCGCTGCGCTACCCGGTACGGGCTATCCTCGGGGCGAACGAGGAGACCGGCATGAAAGACGTGGATCATTACCTGGCCGTGGAGAAGCCGCCGCTGTTCTGCTTCAGCCCCGACGCGGACTTCCCGCTCATCAACGGCGAGAAGGGCATCGTGCACGGCGTGATCCGCTCCGCGGCCAAGATGGAGAAGATCGTGGAGATCAGGGGCGGCGTGGCATTCAATGCCGTTCCTTCGAAAGCGGAAGCCTGGGTCCAGACCTCTCACGCGGAGCCGGCGGAGGATATCGAAGTTGAAGAGGCAAGACCCGGCGTGTGGCATATCACGGCGCACGGCATCGGCGGGCACGCCAGCATGCCGCAGGGCACGAAGAGCGCCATCGGCGTGCTGGAGCATTACCTGCTGGATAACGGCTTCGTCTCCGAAAACGAGGCAGCCTTCCTGAATTTCGCGGTGAAGATCCCGGATGCCCCGGACGGATCGCTGGTGGGCTGCGCGGCGGACGATCACCTGTTCAGTCCGCTGACCCTGGTGAGCGGCATGATCTTCACGAAGGATGATCAGATGGTCCAGACGCTGGACTTCCGATTCCCGACCAATACGGACGCGGATAAGCTGAAAGCGGCGCTGGAAGAGGCAGCCGGCGGCGTGGCCACGGTCGAGATGGGACCCGCGGCGAAGCCCTTCTTCAAGCATCCGACTTCGAAGGAGTTAAAGGCCTGCATGGAAGCCTACCGTGAGGTCACCGGGGAGAAAAAGGCGGAGCCCTTCACCATCGGCGGCGGCACCTATGCGAGACATTTCCCGAACGCCGTCGGCTTCGGACCGGAGCATCCGGAACGCGAGTATCCGGATTTTGTGGGGAAGATCCACGGCGCGGATGAAGGGGCATTTTTCCCGGATCTTCTGGAAGCCCTGAAGGTGTATATCACCGCGCTCTTAAAGCTGGAAGAAATTGAGTTTTAGAAAGGATACTGTATGATTACCATCACCTATAACGGCGGGAGAACCATTGACGTGCCGGTGGGCGTCAGCTATCAGGCTGTGGCCGAACGGGTCAGAGAGTATTTTGACTATGATATCGTTCTGGTCAAATCGGAAAACAAGCTGAAGGAGCTGCACAAGGTCTGCAAGGGCTCCGAGACGGTGGAGTTCATCACCACGCAGAAACGAGACGGCATGCTGACCTATGAGCGCAGCGCGCTGATGCTGCTCTGCAAGGCTGTCAGCGACGTGGCAGGCAAGGACGTTGAGAAAGTTCTCGTCATGTTCTCGGTCATAAACGGTTACTATATTGAGTTAAGAGGAAATATTTCCCCTGATGCCGCTTTCGCAAAAAAGGTCTGCGACCGCATGCGCGAACTGGCGGAGGAAGACGTTCCGTTAAAGAAGAGCAACGTCTCACTCGACGTCGCCCGCTCCTATTTCCGCGAGAAGGGCATGCCCAACCGCGACAAGCTGTTCCGCTACCGCCGGCACAGCGGCGTGAACGTGTACGCCATCGGCGACTACGTGGACTACTATTACGGCTTCATGGTGCCGTCCACCGGCTATATCAAATATTTTGACGTAGTCGCTTACGAGTCCGGCCTGGCGCTGCTGCTGCCAAAGCAGGAAAAGCCGGATGAGGTGCCGCCCTTCGAGCCGCAGCCGAAGATCTTTAAGACCATGGAGACCACGACGCTCTGGGCGGAGACCATGGGCATCGGAACGGTCGGTGAGATCAACGACAAGATCTCCCGCGGCCAGGCGACGGAGATGATCCTGATGGCGGAGGCCAGGCAGGAGATGGATATCGCGAAGATCGCGGCGCAGATCGCGGCCAATCCGAAGATCAAGTGCGTCATGATCGCGGGACCTTCCTCCTCCGGCAAGACCAGCTTCTCGCACCGCCTGTCGGTCCAGCTCAGGGGCCAGGGCCTGATCCCGCACCCGATCGAGGTGGACAACTACTTCGTGGACCGCGAGTTCACGCCGCGCGATGAGAACGGCGAGTACGATTTCGAATCCATCGAGGGCGTGGACATCGAGGGCTTCAACCGCGATATGCTGGCGCTTTTAAACGGCGAGTGCGTGAAGATGCCGACCTTCAACTTCAAGACCGGCTACCGTGAGTACCGCGGCAACACCCTGCAGCTGGGCGAGGGCGACATCCTGGTCATCGAAGGCATCCACTGCCTGAACGACCGCATGAGCGCGAAGATCCCGGCGGAGAACAAGTTCCGCATCTATATCAGCGCCCTGACGACCACGAACATCGACGAGCACAACCGCATCCCGACCTCCGACGGCCGTCTGATCCGCCGCATGATCCGCGATGCGCGGACCCGCGGTTACGGGGCGCAGGCGACGCTGGCGCGCTGGGGCTCGGTCCGGCGCGGCGAGAAGAAGAACATCATCCCCTTCCAGGAGAGCGCGGACGTGGTCTTCAACTCCTCGCTGGTGTATGAGTTTTCGGTTCTCAAATCCTACGCGGAGCAGCTGCTCTTCGGCATCCCGGAGGATGCGCCGGAGTATCCGGAAGCCCACCGCCTGCTGCGCTTCTTAAGCTACTTCCTGGCGCTGGATTCCACCCTGGTGCCGCAGAACTCGCTCCTCAAGGAGTTCATCGGCGGCAGCGTATTTGGGGTATAAGGAATTCTCTTGCCCTCCCCCGGACGCGGGGGAGGGTGGCCCAAAGGGCCGGGTGAGGGCGACTTGAGGACGTCCTTTGAAAAGAAAGTGAGGTATCCTATGAAACTGCACGTTATATACACAGTCAAGGACGGTCTGAAACAGGCCTACTACGAAGCGCTGGAAGCCAGCGGCGCGCCGGACAAGGTGCGCGCCGAGGACGGCTGCCTGAAATACGAGTACCGTCCGGAAGAAGGCCCGGCCGACGAACTGCACCTCTATGAGGAGTGGGTCTCGCCGGCGCATCAGAAGGTCCACATGACGCAGCCGCACATGAAGGACATCATGGCGCTCAAGGACGAATTCGTTCTGGAAACGAAGCTGATCCGGGAGTAAAACGGGGCCAAAAGGAACCGTCCCCGTTGGCCCTGCTCCCCATCAGCCCGGCACAAAAAAGGATCCGCTTGCTTCGACAGGTTCGGCAAGCGGATCCTTTTTGCGTTGTGCGGCAGCCGGCTTTATGCCTGCGGGGCCGCCTTCCTTTCTTCCAGCTCCTTGCAGATGCGCTCGTATTCCGGCTCATCCAGCTTGTAGTGCTTCATGTACAGGACGTAGGTCAGCAGCATGAAGACGAAGGAGAGGATGACCATGGTCAGCAGCAGGCCGACGGTCTGTCCGGATTCGACCTCGCCCAGCACGTCGTCGATATTGGTCAGTTTGGCTTTATCGACCTTATCCAGCACCTCGTTCAGTTTGTCTTCGTCGTTCTTCACAACGACGGCCTTCAGATCGTCTTCGCTGATATCGGTCATGAAAACGCCAAGCTCCTGTTCCTTGATCTCTTTGAGCACGGTCGCCAACTTTTCATCACCGCTCTGCTCCAGAGCCATGCCTTCCACGACGACCTGCTGCGCTTTCTGCGCTTTCATCTCGTAATCGGAGATCTGGTTGGTGGTATCGGTAACGTTGAAGAGCAGGTAGGTGACGGTCGTGATCACGACGATCAGCGCACCGCCGAGCTTGGTCACGAAAGGCCGGATAGAAGCGATGATGGCGTCGTCGCGGCTGCCGGTCGTGTATTCATTGTATTCCACCGTGTTCAGGATGGAGATCATCAGGATCAGGTAGAAGCCGTACTGGCCGACGTTGGCGATCATGAAGCCGAGCGTGATGATCCAGAAGGCGATCATGCCGAGGCTGCTCCCGAACAGGCCGGCCGCCAGCATGACGGCGTAGCCGATGATCGAGGCCAGCAGCAGCTTCTTCATCAGGGCTTTGCGCTGCACTTTGGCGGAGATCACGGGGTACAGGATCATCAGCACGGCCGTGGCCAGCATGCCGATGGTGTTAAACAGGCTGTACAGACCGCCGGCATAGCCGAACTGGAAGTAGATGTAGAACTGGCCGAGGCCGCCGAGCACGACGCCGTTGCCGATCTGCTGCAGCAGGAAGATCGGGATGATCCAGCGCAGCTGATCGTTGCCCACGATCGTTCGGATGATCTTTTTGATGCTAATCTTGGGGGCCGGTTCCTTTTCGTACGCGCGGTTCTCCCGTACGCCGAAGATCGTGAAGCAGAGGAACAGCGGCGTGATCACGGCGATGATCAGTGCGATCACACCGTAAGCCGTCACGGAACTGCGGCCTATGGTCATGGCGCCGACGGTCAGCATGGGGATCAGGAAGTTGGCCAGCGCGCCGCCGAATCCGGCGAACAGGTTGGTGCGGGAAGTCAGCAGGTTCCGCTCGGCCGCATCCGTGCTCAGCGACGGAATCATGCCCCAGTACGAAATGTCGTGCATCGTGTAGGTGACGCTGTAGAGGAAGTAGATCA
>JAEEUR010000043.1 GCA_016290595.1 Lachnospiraceae bacterium
CATGGATCACATAATGCTCACTGCATCCCGGGCGGTACACGTTCCAGAATGACTCTCTGACGAGATTCTCTACGCCTCGATAGTCTTCACATCTTTCTAAACGAATGGTATAGTTATTTGTATTCATTGTTTTTCCTCTAATTATGCTTCACAGCTTGATTGTTGTGTCCTATTGTTGTTTCACTTTGGCAATCAAAAATCCTTTTATGACCAAAAATGCGAAACAGACAATGCCCGCATACGGCTGCCTCGTTGCTATAAACACGATTACAATAAGTATTGACAGGGCGACTCCTGTAACAAGTCTATGACTGTTCCAAACCGGTTTGTTGAAATTGGCAATGATCACTCCGCAGATCCCGTTCAGGATAGTAATGCCTACTATCGAAACAAAAGCAGTCTTCACCCATGGATTTATTCCATTCAACCCAAACAGAGAAACTGTTTCGGAGGAAGCTGTTCCGTTTCCGAACACGGGTATAAACATAAGTATAATCAAAAGGATGTCCAACACATTACATAGGAGTGAGACATACTTGTTGGCAAACTCCTTCTTTTCATTTTCAGCCAATGTAATCATTTCATCTGAACAGATCAGATCGTCGATCGTTACGGAAAAGTAGCGGGATATCTCTTTTAATGAGTCAATGCTCGGATACCCTCTGCCGGATTCCCACTTTGAAATAGCTGTTCTTGAAACAAGCAGGGCCTCGGCCAGCTCTTCCTGTGTCAGTGACTTGCTTTTGCGTAATTCCTGTAATTTCTCATTGAACTCCATCTGACGCCTCCGCCTTTAGGTTCGCTTTCATTGAGCCGCAATAATCTGCCATGAACCGATATATCATAAATAGACCGAAACTTAAGAAAACGGAGCCTATAATATCCGTAGCCCAGTGAACTCCCGAAATCAATCTTCCGATAAACATGAATGCCGAGAACACAAATACAAAAATGGCTATTGTTTTTTGAAAGATTCCGCTCACAGATTTTCGATCAACCTGATACTTCAGTGTTGGCATTACGCTCAAAACCAATAGTGTAGTTGAAGACGGATAGGATGCTTCTAAGTTTCCTTCTATTAGAATTGGCCTGTAATTTATTGGAATCATCTCGAACAGCAGATAGCCTAGAATGACCACTATGTAGTATATTCCCAATAAAAGTATATCAATATCAACCTTCAGCAGGCTTTTCCGTTTTATAAGCTGGATAAGTCCTATCATTCCAAAGCACAGGCATATGATGATCGGAACGAGGCCAAGCCAATCTGTAATCGTATAAATCAACATATGCACGCCTGTTATTTGATGAAACCATATATTAAAGGTTGCAAAGCCGATCTCTGTTTCATTTGGCCCTGCATTCTGTACATCGATATACTGGATCAATATGGTCCATAAGACAAAAGTCACCAATAGAACTATTCCCGCTATCAATTCTTTTTTTCTCGTATCTTTCATTTCTAATCCATCCTTTCTTTTTGACTTGCGATCAAGGAAATCGTAATGGATTATTGTGAGAAATGAAAGAATCGCGCTGTCACATCGGTGATACGAATCGTGTCATTACATTATTATGGCTTTCTTCGCGCTTCACCTATCAACCTGTGACATCAACACCACTGTCTCGACGTGCCTCGGGACAATAGCGTGAATAAAAATGTCGTTATCTACGCTGACCACACGACCCTCGGCGTCAGGAATATGCCGTTGACCGGTTAAGTCAGGGTATTCGAATCGATATTATGGCCTCGATAAACCGGAATTTAACGCGCTCTGTATTACAGCTTCAATACTGCGACGATTTCGTCGCCATCCATTTCGCCATTTTCCATAAAGCCTAAGGAACGGTATAACTCTCTTGCCACCTCGTTCTCAGGCTCGTAAGAAAGGGAGCAATACTCAGCTTTTCCGCATGGCCACGTTCTGATAAAGTCAAGAGCCAGTTTTATCGCTTCTCTGCCGTAACCGCGTTTTTGATATCGCTTGTCAATCATCAAACGCCAAAGGGAGTAGTTGTTGACAAGTGACTTTGGGGCTTCAACGTCATCCCAATTTTCATACATCGCAGCCTCGTTAAAACCGATCATCAGGAACCCAACCGGTCTTTTGTCGTGATAGATGGCAAACGGGAACGCGGCTGTGGCCGAATCCCGAACACCGTAAGCCTGGACGATACTTACCCAGTTTGCCGCAACGAAGCTTTTCTGAGATTTGAACACCTTCAAATCAACAATTTCCCATATGTTAGTTGAATCGATTTTTTCCAAATGTATCATATTATTTTTCTCCATCATCAGTTTTTGTCATTAATACCACCGTCTCCACATGCCTCGGAGCAGCAGGACAAATAAAAAGGCTTGTATTCGACCCACTGGTTCATCCCAATGAAGGAATGGGCAATTCCCCGGTACGGGTCAGGGTCGAGACAGTAGGATGAACATCGGCAGAGCGATAAACGGGAATTCGCCTTTCTCATCTGGCTTTTGCGGATTTCTTTTCCGGGAGCTCTTTATACATACCATCCAGAAGTTCCAGAACAAGCGCCGCATCTTCAAATCTGTCAAACACATGCATCAGTGTCTTTGACTCTTCGTACGGATAACGCAGTTCGGAATCTTCAAGCAGCCTGTCCGATGTCGGCGTTCTTTTAAAAACAGTTCATTATCGCAAATGTCGCCTATCAGCTTGCCATTGAGGTATACAAGATATCCTCCCATCATGGATCTTATGACAATATCACCGGCTGCAGAAAAAACTTCACGGACATATTCGTTAAATTCATTCATTTTGATTGCCTCCGCATCTTCCGGTTTGTTGATTTCTTTTGAACATATTATAACATACAAAAGACCCTCAGAAAGGGTCTTTTTGATTCTTATTTGCACCATCACACTGTGATCTTTATATGGTCGCCTTCGCTGCTGATGACTTCCACCAGGGTAAAGTGTCCATGCTTACTGACATAGCGCCTAAGTTCGTGGACGATATCCCCCGCCATAGGCGCATACCAGGTGGCCTCCGGCCCGTTGATGCGGGTGAGCATATTGATCACCGGACGGGTCCCTGCGAGAAACAGCGGTACCGGTATGGTGAAGTTGGGTCCGTCCTGAGTATTTACCTTTATCCACATAGCTTACTCCACATAAATTCTTACATGATCGCCTTCTGCGCTCTCCACAGTAACTATCTCACCCACCAGACCGGCATCCACCAGTTTGATGACCTCCTCGAAGTCGATATCTTTCAGAGCTTCATTTCCGTTTATCTGAGGCATGGTCATTCCCAGCTTTATGCCCATCTTTACGATGGCCATGGGGAGGTTTACCGTTACCTTATCGCCTTCCGTGGAATCCACGCGGATCCTCAGCACCATCTCGTCGGTATTTTTACGCTCCTCTACGGGAACTACTTTAGTCGTGGGAACTTCCTTGCCCAGAAGCTCGTCCAGGCTTACGCCCAGTATCTCTGAGAGCTGCACCAAAAGGCTGATGTCCGGCATGGACGCGTCGTTCTCCCACTTGGAGACCGCCTGACCGGAAACGCCGATCCTTTCACCGAGTTCCTCCTGAGTGATGTTTCTCTGCTTTCTTAATCTTGTAAATCTCTGTCCAAAAGTTTCGTTCATTGTGTATACCATCCTTTTCGTAAATATTTTGCGGTCCTGCCGCCCCTTTTCGCCTTGATGGTATCAAAGATGGCGATCAAATTGAAGCGACTGATGGTTGAAATCGCTCATCTATCGGTTGGATATTATCCAACTATCGGTTGAATCAGGCCTTTTTTGTTATATTTAAGGGTTAATTTCTCTATATTTGCTTTTTTGTTAATCCGATAAACTGCCGATTTACTTATTTCTTTGTCATCAATACGACCGTCTCGACGTGAACCGTCTGCGCGAACATGTCGCAGGGGCAGAACTTTTCCAGGCGGTAGGCGCCGTCCGCGGTGAGGAGCTTCAGGTCCCGCGCAAGGGTGGCGGAATTGCAGGAAACGTAAACGATGCGCTGCGGCTGACAGGCAAGGAGCGCCTTCAGCAGGGCCTCGCCGCAGCCCGCGCGGGGCGGATCCAGGACGACGACGTCCGGCTGCTCCTCAGGATGGGCGGCGCAGTACGCGGGGAAGACCTCCTCAGACTTCCCGACGAAGAATTCCGCATGGGAGATCCCGTTTAAGGTGGCGTTGGCCTTCGCGTTTTCGATGGCCGGCGCCACGATCTCCACGCCGCGTACGCGCGCGGCATGCTGCGCCAGAAAGAGGGAGATGGTCCCGGTGCCGCAGTACAGATCCCAGACGTTCTCCCGGCCGGAGAGGGCGGCGTATTCGAGCGCCTTGGCGTAGAGTTTTTCGGTCTGAGCCGGATTGACCTGGAAGAAGGCGAGCGGGGAAAGCTTAAACTGAAGCGTCCCGACGGATTCGGTGATATGACCCGGGCCGTACAGAGAGATCAGCTCCTGTCCCAGGATCACGTTCGTGCGCGCCGTGTTGATGCAGAGCGAGATATCGCGCATGCCGGGGATGTCCCTTAAACGCCGCACCAGCTCGCCGCTGTGCGGGAGCTTCCGCCCGTTGATCACCAGGCAGACCATCCAGTCTCCGCTGCCCTTCGCATGGCGGATCAGCAGATGGCGCAGCAGCCCGCGTCCGCTTTCTTCATCGTAGACGGACAGACGCAATTCCTCCGCAAAGCGAAGGACAAGGGAAAGGATCCCGTCGAAGCCCGGCTGATTTAAGGCGCAGCCGTTCATCGGGACGATGCGGTGCGAGCGGCCGGCGTAGTAGCCGGCGGTGATGCGTCCGTTTTTATCAAGGCCGAAGGGGATCTGGGCCTTGTTGCGGTAGTGCCAGGGTTCCTCCATGCCGAGGATCGGCTCGGCGCAGGCCTCGATCAGAGCCGCGTCAAAGCCGCCCAGGCGGATCAGGTGCTGCCGGACCTTGTTTTCCTTGAAAGCGAGCTGCGCGGGATAGGAGAGGGCCTGCAGCTGGCAGCCGCCGCAGGGCGCGGCCATCGGGCAGCGGGGCACGGCGCGGTCCGGCGAAGGCGTGATCACCTCGGCCAGATGCGCGAAGCCGTATGTCCTGCCGGCTTTGGTGACGATGGCGCGGACCGTATCGCCGATGACGGCGTCTTTCACAAAGAGGGGATAGCCTTCGAAGTGGCCGATCCCCTCCCCGTTTTCCGTCATATCGGTGACGGTCAGTACGATTTGGTCGTTTTTGTTCAGCATCTGTGCATCAGCTTTCCGTTCTTCTTACGTTGCTGTCCAGGAATTTCTGGAAGCCCAGCCAGCCGTGGGCGTTCGGGTCGGCCAGCGTTTCGCACATGAGCTGCATCTTGGCGTCGGTATTGTCTGCCAGATGCAGGGCCAGCGCCTCTAAGAGGGCTGGCTTCTTCGGCGAGCCGAACTCGAATTCGCCGTGGTGCGCCAGGATGATATGGCAGAGCTCGTTCTTCGTCACTTCGGGGAAGTTCGGGATCTGCGCGATCTTTTCGCAGACCATCTGCACACCGATCACGATGTGTCCCAGCAGCTGGCCCGCGTCGGTATAGTCGTTGGCGGGGAAGGGTGAGAGCTCCTTCAGTTTGCCGATGTCATGGCAGATGGCGCCGGTCAGCAGCAGGTCGCGGTTGATGAGCGGATATTTGCGGCTCATGTCGTCGCAGAACTCGGTGACCCGCAGCGTATGCTGCAGAAGGCCGCCGGAAAAGCTGTGATGCACGCTCTTGGCGGCGGAATGCGCCTTGAATGCCTTGGCAAAGGACGCGTCGTTGACGAAAAAGGCCTCCAGCAGGGCGCGGAGCTGCGGATGTGAGATGCTGCGGATGTAGGAGAGCAGCTTGTCGTACATCTCCCCGATGGGGAAGGGGCTCACGGGAATATAGTCCGCGGGATCGTATTCGCCCTCACGGGCCACGCGGACCCGGCGGATATTGAGCTGCAGGACGTTCTGGTAGCGCTGCACCTCGCCGTCCACCTTGATATACTGCAGGGCCTCGAAATGATCGATGCCGCTGGAAAGATCCCAGATCTTCCCGTCCGCGCTGCCGGAATTGTCCTGCAGCGTCACGCTGTAGTAGCTCTTGCCGGTCTTGGTCTTGCCGATCACCTTGCTGCGGCAGAGAAAAATATCGCTGACGGCGTCGCCTTCGCGCCAGTTGGAGATTTTCAGCATATTTACCTTCTTTCTATGGAAACGTTGTAGCTTAATTCCTGATAGCCGTTCGGGCCCTTGCGCAGAACGACGATGGTCACGCTCTGCTCGGTCGTGTAGTTCAGAAGGACCGTGCGGAGATCGCTGACGGAATGGATGGGCGTGCCGCCGACGTCCTTCAGGATATCGCCCCGCTGGAGTCCGGCGTTCATGGCCGGCGAATCGTCAAAGCAGCGCAGGATATAGACGCCCGCTTCTTTCAGCTGCAGCGCGGCCTGCTGCTCGCTGCTCAGGCTTAAGCCCTCTATGCCCAGATAGCCGATCGCCTTGCCGGCCCAGAGGTTTTTGATATAGTCTTCCAGATCCGTGATGCCCACGGCGGTCAGGGTCCCGCCGCCGGCCGATTCCGGACGGATCAGGCCGATGAGGCTGCCGTCCAGATTGACCAGGAAGCCCTGGGACGAGCTGTCGCCGGGGATGCTGGTGTGAAGCAGGCGCACGGTGTTGTCCTCCATGGCGCAGTCCGCCTCGACGTAGGTGACGATGCCGTAATTGAAGGACTTGATGATGCCGCCGACCGGCGCGCCGAAGGCGAAGACAGGCTGCGTGATAAAGCAGGTGTTCGAATTGGCGAGGCGGATGACGGAAATGTAGCGCTGCGTGGATTCCGGCAGGCCGGTCAGCGGAACGGAGAGGATCATGATATCGGAGGTGTGATCGATCTCACGGATGGAGGCGCCTATCGTAAACAGATCCGCGAAGGTCACGGAAAGGCTGCTGGCTTCGGAGATCGCCATGGTGGAGGTATAGGGCGCCAGGATCAGAACCTCGCTTTCGGTCCGGCTCACGATGACGCCGAAGCTGCGGGATTCGAAGGAGTGGTCGCTCTGGAAGATGGATTCTTCCTGCCGGGTCGCGGTCAGCGTGACGAGGCTGTGATCCACCTGCATTTTCAGGGAGTTGATGGCGCGGGAGAGCTTCTGATAGTCGCCCAGGCTCATATCCCGGGCTTCGATCATCTTTTTCACCTGGTCCATCCAGTCCTGCGTTTCGCCGGAAACGGAGGCTTCGGCAGAGGTCGGGCTTTCTTCCGTGCCGGCCGTGACCGCGGTGGTGGAGTCGTACCAGAAGCTGATGACGGGCGACGTGGAAGATTCCTCGGCAGGCTTGGGCGCAAGACGCCGCTGGATCAGGCTGAAAGTAAAAGCAGCGACCACGCCAAAAACGACGGCAAGAAGGACGTTGATCAGAAACTTCTTCCCGACGGACCTTGGCGTTTCTTCCTGAATGACGGTTTCCCTGATAAAAGGACGGTTTTCCTGCCCGGTCTTTTCTTCCGGACGATCTTCAGACATACGGGATGCCTCCTTAAATCATGTAGCGGTGCTGGGAACCTGTCCCTATTAAAGCACAAAAACCGCCGTTTGTCTACAAAAAAGTCCCCGCGGGGCCTGGACCCTGCGGGGACTCCTGAAAAAAGGGACGCCGTTACGCTGCGGCCGTCTGTTTCTTCGGCTTTAAGACGAACTGGATCACGATCAGCACGACCATCAGCGCGATGCCGATGTAGTCGGTGAAGGTCTCCGGATAGATCATGCACATGCCGGCGGCGATCGCAATGGCGCGCTCCCACCAGGTCATGTTGTTGTGCAGGAAGCCGATCAGACCGGCGGACAGGGCGAACATGCCCAGGCAGGCGGTCACTACGGACCAGATCGCCTCAAAGGCCGTATACTCGCCGATGAAGATCAGGACGTTGTTGTATACGAACATATAAGGGATGATGAAGGCCGCGATGGCCAGACGCGTGGCGTTTAAGGCCGTCTTCATAGGCGGCGCCTTGGCGATGGCGGAGCCTGCGTAGGCCGCTAAGGCAACGGGCGGCGTGATGTCGGCCACGATGCCGAAGTAGAAACAGAACATGTTGGCGGCCAGGATGTTGACGCCCATGCCGTTGCACAGGATCGGCGCGCAGGTGGAGGCCATGATGACGTAGTTCGCGGTGGTCGGAACGCCCATGCCCAGGACGATGCAGCAAAGCATGGTCAGCAGAAGAGCGATGATCAGGTGGCCGTTGGAGAGCTTGACCACATAGGTGATCAGCTTGCCGGCCAGGCCGGTCATGGTGATGCAGCCGGAGATGATGCCGGCGATGGCGCAGGCCATGGCGATGGACAGGGTGTTCTTGGTGCCGTTCTCCAGGGCGTTGAAGAACTTGCCGACGGTCATCCTATCATCCTTGTTGATGATGCTGACGACGATGGCGATGGCCGTGGCAATGACGGCGGAGAGGGCCAGCGTCATGCCCTTGACGATCATAACGACCAGGGCGACGAGCGGCAGCAGCAGATAGATCTTCGGCAGCAGGGTCTTCCACTTGGGCAGATCCTTGCGGTTCAGGCCCTTTAAGCCGAGCTTTTTGGCCTGGAAGTGGACCATCAGGAAGATGCCGGCAAAGTACAGGAAGGCGGGCAGGATGGCCCGGATGATGATCTCGCTGTACTCGACGCCGGTCATTTCCGCCATGATGAAGGCGGCGGCGCCCATGATGGGCGGCATGATCTGGCCGCCGGTGGAAGCGGACGCTTCGACGGCGCCGGCGAATTCGCCGGGATAGCCGGTGCGCTTCATCATCGGGATGGTCACGGAACCGGTGGTGACGGTGTTGCCGACGGAGGAGCCGGATACCATGCCGCACAGGGCGGAGGATACGACGGCAACCTTCGCGGGACCGCCGGAGGCCCAGCCGACCAGCGCGTTGGCGCAGTCGATGAAGAAGTTGGCCACGCCGGTCGCTTCCAGGAACGCGCCGAACATCAGGAACAGCACGATGAAGGTGGAGCAGACGCTGATGGGCGTGGACAGCATGCCGACGTCATTGGCGTAGAAGAGGTTGTAGGCCGAGAAGTTGAAGCTCTTGCCCTTGATGACCAGGGCGTAGAAGATGAAGAAGCCGGCCACGCACAGAATCGGGATACCGACGGCGCGGCGGCAGCATTCGGCCACGACCAGGATGGCAACGAAGGCCAGAACGATCTCCAGCGTGCCCAGATTGGTTCCGATCTTGATCATCTTCTCCAGGTTGAAGGCATAGTAGAAGAAGGGGACCGCGCCGACGACGGCCAGGACGATGTCGTACCAGGGCATGTAATTCTCTTTGGTCTGGCCCTTTTTCACCGGGTAGATCAGCAGGGTGAAGGGGACCAGGCAGCCGAGGAACACGCAGGTACGGATCTGGCCGCCCCACTTGGCAAACAGGCTCATCCAGATCATAAACAGCATGAAGGCCGAAAAGACGTAGCGGATGATCATCTTCGGGACGCCTGTCCAGGTGCGGGTGTTGGATTCCCGGTCATACTTTTTCATGATGGCTTCGACGTCGGCCTGGGAGCCGACATCCTGCGCCTGTACTTCCTCGGGAATTTTCTTTTCGATATCGCTCATAAATAACTCCTTACATTCTGAATCGGGAGGGTGGATCTGTCTCCGAGACAGGAAAGATCAGAAGATCAGATACTCGTAGTTGAACCAGACGGGGGCGCCTTTGCCGCAGAGCTCGCGGAGATTGATCAGTGTTCCGTCCGGAAGCTCCAGCATGTGGTCGCTGATGCCGGCGATGTTGTAGCGCATGTTGCTGCGGTCCTGATGAATGCCGGTGATGAGGATGAATCCGTCCTCCGTGAAGCTCATGACTTCGCCCGGATTCAGATCGGACTGCACGCCGGCGCCGAAATTGCCGTATTTGCAGGCTTCAACGTAGATCTTCCCCTCATGGATCTCGTAGATGTCCCAGAGAGGCAGCCGGTTGACGGAGTGGATGAAGCTGATGGAAAAGCTGTCTCCCTCCTCCATCCGGTAGCGGGCGTAGAGCCTGCCGTTTCGGTCGCGCAGCGTCAGATAGTGATGGCCGGCCAGGAAATAAAGGCAGATTGCCGCCGCAACGAGAAGTGCTGCTGCGACGGCAATCGTCAGGCATTTTTTGCGGTTCATGCGTAACGCCCCTGAAAGCGGCAGCCGGGATTATTTAATAATGCCGGCTTCCTTGTAGTACTTCTCGGCACCGGGGTGCAGATCGAAGGAGCCGTCGATGGCGCCCGCAGCGGTCAGGCCTGCCAGCTTCGGATGCGCGCCGCCGAGAGCCTTCAGGTTTTCGAAGATGGCCTTGGTCAGCTCGTACACGACGTCCTCGCTCACCTTTTCGGAAGCGACCAGAACGGCCTTCACGGCTACGCAGACGACTTCATTCGGCTGGATGCCGCCGGAGTAGGTGTTGGCGGGCATGTTTTCCTGTACCAGGAACGGATACTTGTCGGTCAGGTACTTGACGGCTTCCTGGCTTAAGGACAGGAAGTTGAACTTGTAGGTGGCGGCCAGCTCGGTCAGAGCGGGGGTCGGGGTGCCGGCCACGGTGAAGGCGGCGTCGCACTGGCCGTTCTTCATGGCGTCAGCGCCCTTGGAGAAGCTCATGTACACCGGGTTGATGTCGGCGAAGGTCATGCCGTAGGCTTCCAGGACCTGCGCGGCGTTCAGGGCCGTGCCGGATCCGACGTCGCCGACGCAGACGCTCTTGCCCTTTAACTGGGCAATGTCGGTGATGTTGGTGTTCGCGATGACCTGGACGGTCTCGTTGTACAGACCGGCGATCCACAGGGCGCCTTTTTCGGCCTTGCCTTCGAACATGCTCTCACCGCCGGAGCCGTTATGCGCATAGTTCAGGACGTCGGACTGCAGGATCGCCAACTGGGCGTCGTTCCCGGTGATCTGCTGCACGTTGGCCTTGGAAGCGCCGGTGGAAGCTACGCTGATGGAAGATTTGGTGAGGATATCGCCCAGAGCGGTAGCCATGGCGTTGCCTACGGCATAGTAGGTGCCGGAGGTGCCGCCGGTCGCCAGCGTGAGTTCCTGTTTCTTTCCGCCGCAGGCAGCCAGAGAAAGGATCATGGCAGCGCATACGGCGATGACAGCGATGCGTTTTTTCATAGTGTTCCTCCTGAATATTATATTTGAACGTTGCACAACAGGGCAGACTCCTGCCTTTTCCGATCCGTCAACGTTCTTATTTCGTTAATAGGATACCATAAAGGCCGAAGAAAGACAAGCCGTAGCCCTATAAAAAAATAAAGAAAAAAGGAAAAATACAAAATAAACAACAGTGAAAAGCGGCGGCAGGCCGCCGCCGTCAACTCTCTTTGCGAAAGCGGGAGACAAAACGCTCGTCCAGCACCTCGGCGAAGCGGCTCCGGAGCAGCGCCTGCTGTTCCGGGGAAAGATTCTCCTTGGACACAAGATAGGTCTGCTCGCCGTCCACGTACAGCATATAGAAGCTGCTCAGCTCAAAGACCGCCGCGAGCCGGCTTAAGGGATGCGTCACGTAGATCTTTTTCTCCTCCACGATGATCTTCACCTGGTCCGGGGAGAAGCGGACTTTAAAATGCCGGCCCAGCAGGCAGTCGGGGGACTTTAGGTACAGGCGGATGTTTTTTTCCACCCGGGCGGCGATAAACAGGAACCAGACGAGGCAGGCGGCGCCGATATAGATGGGAAAGGCGAAGTTTAAAAGGCCGGTCAGCTGCATCAGAAGGAAGGCGATCCCGAGAAAGACCGCCGGTACGGTGATCAGAAAGGCCAGGCGGTAGCGCTGGACCAGGCTGTAATAGTGGGCCTGGCGGTACGTCCCCAGGCGAAGGTCGTATTCGGTCTGAACGGGCCACATAGGCGCCTCCCGGAGCATTCTTTTCCGATAGTATACCATAAGCGGCCGGGTTGTGGTACAATAATTAGGCAGCAAGGAGAAAAGATATGATCTTCGACACGCATACGCATTATGACGATCCCCGCTTCGACGAGGACCGGGAGGAGCTCCTTCGGAGCCTGCCCGGCCTGGGGATCACGCGATTTGCCGCCGTGGGGGCGGATCTGGAAAGCTCCCGGAGGGCGATCGGCCTGGCGCGGCGCTTTCCCGGTGCCTGCGCCGTGATCGGCGTGCATCCGGACGATACGGCGGAGCCGGAGGCGCTGGGGGAGGAAAGGACCCGCGGGGCGCTTGAGGAACTGGCCGCCTGCCCGGAGTGCGCGGCTGTCGGGGAGATCGGGCTGGACTACCACGGGGAGGATATCTATCCGGACAAGGTCCCGCGCCCGGTGCAGCAGAAATGGTTCCGCTTCCAGCTGGAATTCATGAAGGAGCGCGGCCTTCCCGGCGTCATCCACAGCCGGGACGCGGCGGCCGACACCCTGAAAATCATCCGCGAGGCGGGCGGAAAGGACCTCTCCCTGGTCCATCACTGCTTCGGCTACGAGAAGGAAATGGCGAAGATCTACCTGGACATGGGCCATTTTCTGGGGATCGGCGGGGTCGTTACATATAAGAATGGACGAAAGCTCAAAGAAGTGGTACAATATATGCCGCTCGATCGCATCCTGCTGGAAACGGACTGTCCGTACCTGGCGCCGGAGCCTTTCCGGGGCCGGCGGAACGATTCCCGCCGCCTGGTCTACGTGGTGCAGGAGATCGCCCGCTTAAAAGGGACGGACCGGGAAAGCGTCGAGCGGATCACCTATGAGAATGCCGTGCGCTTTTACCGTCTGCGGGAGGAGGATCAGTGAAGCCGTATTTAGCAAACGCCGCCAAAACCAAAGAGATCCTGGAACGCCACGGCTTTTATACCAAGAAGGGCTACGGCCAGAATTTCCTCATCGATCCGCGCATCCCGGAGGGGATCGCCGAAGCGGCGGGCCTTACGAAGGCGGACACGGTCTTTGAGATCGGCCCCGGAATCGGGACCCTGACGCAGTATCTGGCTGAAAGAGCCGGCCGGGTCGTCGCGCTGGAGCTGGACAGAAAGCTGGAGCCGGTGCTGAAGGAGACGCTTTCCGGCTGGGACAACGTCACCCTCCTCTGGGGAGACGTCATGAAGCAGGATCTGCCGCGCCTGTTTGAAGAAAACGGCGTGAGCGGCCCCGTGAAGGTCGCCGCCAATCTGCCTTATTACATCACGACGCCGATCCTGATGCGCCTTTTCGAATATCCGGAGCTGTTTTCGGAGCTGACGCTGATGGTGCAGAAGGAGGTGGGCGAGCGGATGGCCGCCGCCCCGGGCGGAAAGGACTACGGGACGCTGTCCTTAAGCGTGCAGTACTACGCGGATCCCGAAGCGGTGCTTGCGGTGCCGCCCTCCGCCTTCCTGCCGCAGCCGAAGGTCTCGTCCGTGGTGATGCGGCTTTCGAAACGGAAAAAGCCCCGCCCGGAATGCCGGGATGACGCGTATCTTTTCGCCGTCATCAAAGCCGCCTTTCTGCAGCGGCGCAAGACCCTTTCCAACGCGCTTTCCGCCGCCCCGCAGCTGGGCACGGACCGGGAAACGGTAACGGCCGCGCTGACGGAAATGGGCTTGGACCCGATGATCCGCGGAGAAAGACTGAGCCTTGAGCAGTTTGCCGGGCTTTCGGACCGCTTATGGGAAGCAGGGCACAGCTCCGCTTCCGGACAGGAGAAAACGTGAACGATCAAGAAGCGAAAAAAGAAGAGGAAGCCTTATACGAAACGCCGAACCGCTGGTTTCGCTGGAAATACATGCTCCCGCTGGCGCTGATCCTGCTGGCTATCGTCGCCGGATTCATCTACTGGCTGCAGCTGAGCCGCCAGGGCTTTACCCGGGCGGATCTGGCCGCCAGCTATGAGGTGCAGGAGAGCAGCGGAGCCGGGTACGCCTCCTTCGGCGGCGGATTCCTGCGCTACAGCGCGGACGGGGTCTGCCTGTTTACGCCGGAAGGCCGGGAAAAGTGGAACATCAGCTACAGCATGAGCCAGCCGAAGCTGGTCATGCAGGGCGACTACGGTGCCGTGGCGGATCTGTCGGGCCGGAAGGTCATAGTCTTTTCGAAAAACGGCCTGAGCGGCAGCTACAACACCGTCATGGACATCCAGAACATCGCGGTCTCCGGCAAGGGCCTGACGGCGGTCTCGCTGGACGACGGCCTGACCAGCCGGGTGCAGATGTACGAAAGCTCCGGCAAGCGCCTGGACATCGAGATGAGCTTTGAGATGTCCTTAAGCGGCTATCCGCTGGCGCTGGCCCTGTCTCCGGACGGGACCGGCCTGGTCATCTCCTTCGTCAGCGGCAGCACCACGGCGCTGAGCAGCCAGATCGCCTTCTACAACTTTAACGTCGGCAAGAGCGACCCGGACCGCCTGATGGGCTTCTTCCGCTATGACGGACAGCTGCTGCCGCAGCTGGAATACCTGGGCGCGGACCGTGTGATCGCCGTCGGCGACAGCAGCATCGAGGTCTTCTCCCTGGCGCAGGAAAACAAGCCGGAGCTTTTAAAGAGCCTTCCGCTGCCGGCGCAGATCTCGGTCTGCCAGCTGGGCGCGAAGCATATCGGCCTTCTGTATCCCAGCCCCTCGACCGGAAAGATGACGCTGGACGTGTACGACGCGGACGGAGAGCTCAGCTTTTCCCGGGAAACGAACGGGAACTGCCGCTCGCTGCGCCTGGAGGAGGCCGGCGTGCTGTTCCTAAGCGACAGCGGCCTGAGCCTGATCAGCTATACGGGGAAGATCCGCTACAGCGGCAGCCTGTCCCGGACCGGGCAGGTCATGTTTATGAGCGGCTCCCGCACGATCCTGCAGTTTGACGGATCGCATATCTACCGCTACCGCCTGAAATAGGGGAGGAATCGCATGCGCCTGAGCACAAAACTCGTGCTGGTCACGCTGGGACTGGTCATCGTCCCTCTTGTTTTGCTGTCGGCGTCCCTGATCCTCCTGCGTGTCTACCGGCCCCGCGCCCTGCGCACGGACTACGGCCAGGAAGACACGAACATCATGAATATCAACGTGATCCGCCGCTTCGACGCCCTGATGTCTCAGCTCGAGCAGGAGATGGAGAAGCGGCCGGCCGAGTCGCTCCTGGATCCCGCCGTCCTGGCCGGCATGAACGAGAGCCTGCTGGCGGACAAGGCGTATCTTCTGGGCTGCCAGGAGGAATGCTACTTCAACGGCGCCGACTCCGGCTCCAACGAGGACGTTTTAAGCTATATCCGGAGCCAGGAGGGCTTCGAGGACCGCAGCAAGCTGTACTTTGCGGGCCTTTCCAATCCGTATCTGATCGGCTGCCGGCGCTTTGCGGCCGGCTCCGAGGAGGCCAGCCTGTATCTGGTCCTGGACGTGTCCGGGTCTCTGCCCTCGGTGACGCGGATCATCTTCCTGATCACGATCAGCGTGCTCGCGCTCGCGGGCGGCAGCATCATCATGATCGGCTGGATGCGCCTGAAATTCGCCCGGCCCATGAAGCAGCTCCAGACGGCGGCCCGCTCCATCGCGGAGGGCAACCTGGACTTCGAGCTGGTGCCGGAATCCGACGACGAATTCGGCGAGCTGATGGGCACCTTCGAGGAGATGCGCCAGCGCCTGAAGATGAACGCGGAGGAGCGCCTGCGCTACGAGCAGGACAGCAAGGTGCTGATCAGCAACATCTCGCACGACTTAAAGACGCCCATCACGGCCATCAAGGGCTACGTGGAGGGCATCCGGGACGGGGTCGCGTCCTCCCCGGAGAAGCAGCGGAAATATCTGACGACGATCTACAACAAGGCGGACGATATGGACCGCCTGGTGGACCAGCTGGCCTTCTATTCGCTGGTGGATACCAACCGGGTGCCGTACCATTTCACGAAGATCCCCGTCCGGGCCTACTTTGACGACTGCCGCGACGAGCTGGCGCCGGAACTGGAGGCGCAGGAATTCGACCTTATCTACGAAAATACGGTGGCGGAGGACGTGCTGATGATCGGCGACCCCGAGCAGCTGCACCGCGTCGTCAGCAACATCGTGTCCAATTCCGTGAAATACCGGAGCCGGACGGCCGAACGGGGGCGGATCCGCCTGTCCGTGAGGCAGGAGGCCGGGATGATCCTGGCCGAGATGGAGGACAACGGCATCGGGATCGACCCGAAGGACCTGGCGCATATCTTCGACCGCTTCTACCGCTCCGACACCTCGCGCAGCGCGGCGACGGGCGGCAACGGCATCGGCCTTTCGATCGTGAAGAAGATCGTGGAGGACCACAGCGGCCGGATCTGGGCGGAGAGCCGCCCGGGCGAGGGCACGAAGCTCACCGTTGAGCTTCGGGTGTATGAGGAGAGTGATCATGAATAAGATTCTGATTGTGGAAGACGATATCAGCATCGCCGAACTGGAGAAGGACTATCTGGAGCTCTCGAGCTTCGAGGTGCAGATCGCCGGCGACGGGGAAACGGGCTGGGAGCTGGCCCGGCAGGGCGGCTTCGACCTGTATATCCTGGACGTGATGCTGCCCGGCCTGGACGGCTTTGAGCTTTTAAGCCGCATCCGGCAGACGCAGGACGTGCCGATCCTTTTAGTGACGGCGAAAAAGGACGATATCGATAAGATCCGCGGCCTGGGACTCGGTGCGGACGACTATATCACCAAACCCTTCAGTCCCGGCGAGCTTTTGGCGCGCGTCAAGGCGCACCTGGGCCGCTACGACCGGCTGACCGGCGTGCAGGGCGTCCGGAACGAGGTCATCGAGATCCGGGGCCTCAAGATCGACCGGACGGCCAGGCGCGTCTGGGTCAACGGCGAAGAGGTCAGCCTGACCGGGCGGGAGTACGAGCTCCTGACTTTCCTGGCCATGAATCCGAACCGGGTCTTCTCGAAGCAGGAGCTGTTCAAAAACATCTGGGGCATGGAATCCATGGGCGACGTCGCGACGGTGACGGTGCATATCAAAAAGATCCGGGAGAAGATCGAGCTGAACATTTCCCGGCCGCAGTATATCGAGACCATCTGGGGCGTTGGCTACCGCTTCCGGATGTAGGCGGCAGAAAGGAAGCCTATGAAAGACGATAATGGCGCTCCCGTCCTGCTGACGGAAGCGAAAGTAAAAAAGATCGCGCGCTGGGAGGACAGCTTCCGGAAGATCGCCGGCAAAGCGGCCGACGGCCCCGTGGCGGCGAAGAAGCTCTACGAGCTGCAGCCGGAGGACCTTTTTGCCGTGCTGGACAAGATGCAGGTCACGCCGGAGGAGGCCGTTCAGGAGGAATGGGCAGGGCCTCTTATGGACCGCGCGCCGCAGCTGTTTCAGACGGACCGCTCGGTCTGGGCCGACGCCGAGGTGGCGGGCTATCACGGCCTGCCCTGCGAGGCGGCGCAGACCCTGACCTGCTTTGAAAAGCTCCTGGCCGCCATCGCGGTGGGGGAGCCGGATACCGAACCGATCCGCCGGGATCTAAAGACCATCATCGCCCAGCGGGAGGAAGCGGTGCCGCTGCGCCGCTACGACGATACGGTAAAGGAAGAGTATATCCGCTATTACGACCGGCCCGAGATCCTGGAGAAGGCCAGCGAAGCCGAGATCCTGCTGTACGTATTGTACGTGGACGAGCTCTGCGCGCGGAAAAACGTGACGGCCCTCCAGGCGAAGGCCTACGCCTGCTACGGCGGCAACCGCGCCTATGCCTGCAGCTGGACCCGCGCCAGAGACCTTCTCATGGAGCTGATGCAGCTGGACGACGCGCCGGGCTACGCGAACTCGCTGGGCTACATCTACTATTACGGGCGGACCAACAACGGCCGGCCGGAGTATGCCAGAGCCTTCTACTATTTCAGCATCGGCGCGGCCGGCGGCATGATTGAATCCCGCTATAAGATCGCGGATATGTTCCGGGGCGGCTACGGCGTGCCGAAGAACGAGAGGATCGCGAACCGCCTGATCAACGAGCTGTATGCGGAAAACCTGCCTCTCATGATGGACCAGGTCTGGGACTGCAAGTTCGCGGACATCGCGCTGCGGCTGGGCCTCATCCACCGCGACGGGACCGGCACGGAGAAGATGCCGCTGGCGGCGCTCTTTTTCCTGCTGCAGGCGCGCTTTGCCATCCGCAAGCGGCGCGAGACGGCGCAGTATTACGGCGATGAAGAGGTGGAGAAAAATATCGAGCGGGCGCTTCAGAGCGTCCTGCCGCCGGGCCTGGATGAAAAGCATCTGCCGGCGCAGGCGCCCAGAACGCCGAAGGAGGCGGTCTCCCTGATCCCGCTGCGGCAGGAGGACTATTTTGAGATGAAGATCCGCCTGAAGGAGAAGGATCCGCAGTCGGTCATCGTCTGCCGCAAGAGCGAACGGGATCCGAAGCACAGCCTGCCCATGTTCCTGACGCTGCCGGAAGCGCTCTGGTGCGGCGTGACGGACAAGCTGCAGTTTACGGCAGCGGATCTGAAGCTGCAGGGCGGCGAACGCTCCGCCGGCGGCACGACGGTCACGGTCCGCTTTGACCGGATCGAAGAGGACGGATTCTATTACGGCGCTTCGCTGCGCGCGAAGATCTCCGCGGAGTGGAGCTTAAAGGTCCCGAAAGGATAAAAACGGATGAGCGGGAGCCGGAAAGAAAACAGAAAAAGCGGGAAGTCCTTCCCCTGGCCGGCGGCAGCTGCTGCGGCCGGGGCGCTTCTGCTGGCGCTTCTGGTGATGGGCAGCGTCTCCGCCCTTCAGGGCAGGGGCTTCCGTCCTTTTGCCGTTTTTCAGAAGGAGCCGGGCGCGGAGAGCCAGGCTCCGACGCTGCCGGACATCCCGGATTTTCCGACCCTGGACCCGCGGGAAAGCACCGGGGCGGCGGAGAGCACGCCGGCAGCGACGGAAGCGACAAGCGAGGCGCCGACGGAGCCTTCGGTGACGGAGCCGCCTGAAACGCAGCCGCCGGAGACCGAACCGCCCGCCACCGAGGCGCCTCCTACAGAGCCTCCGACAGAACCTCCCACAGAGCCTCCGACCGAGCCTCCCACGGAGCCCCCTACGGAGCCGCCGACAGAACCTCCCACGGAGCCCCCGACGAAGCCCCCGACGGAGCCCCCTACGGAGCCTCCGACAGAGCCGCCGACTGAGCCTCCGACTGAGCCGCCGACGGAACCTCCCACAGAGCCTCCTACCGAGCCTCCAACAGAACCTCCCACGGAACCTCCGACCGAACCGGATCCCTGGGCCGGGCTCCCGTCCGAGCTGGCCGCCCACTTAAAGGCGGCGGGCATGCAGCCCTCCGACCTCAAGGGCTCGCAGCTGGTGATGGCGCAGGCGACCACGACGCCGGACTGCCTGCTCTATGCGTATCAGAAGACGGA
>JAEEUR010000044.1 GCA_016290595.1 Lachnospiraceae bacterium
CCTCCATCAACGCCTTCGCCCTCGGCGCCAGAATGACCAATCCGCGGGCCAGGATCCTGCTCGAATGGTCCGGAGAACCGGGGAACGCCGCCAGGCGCCTGCGGGAAAAAGGCATCCGCGTCGTTTCCAACCGGGACATCCCGCTGCAGAACCCCGCGCTGCTTACACACGGCAGCTACGGGACCTATCTGATGGACGAGGCGGGGGAGCTCACCCCACTGGCCTCTCCGGTCTGGCTCTGGGGAAAGCTTTACGGGCAGCTCGTCCGCTCGGTCCTGACCGGCAGCCTGAGCGTAAAAAAAGAGGGGGAGGCCGTCAACTACTGGTGGGGGATGGACAGCGGCGTGGTCGACGTGGAGTTCTCCGACCGGATACCGGAGGGCGTCCTCGCGCTGGCCGGACTGATGATCCGGAATATCCGCGAAGGCCGCCTGGACCCCTTCCGCCGCCGCATCACGGCGCAGGACGGGAGCCTGAAAAACGACGGCAGCCGCAGCTTCTCCCCGATCGAGCTGATCCGCATGGACTGGCTGCTCGATAACGTGGAAGGCCGGATCCCCGCCTTTGAAGAGCTTTCCGGCTTTGCCCGTCCGTTAGTGCGCGAGCTCGGCATCTACCGCGATCAGATCCCGCCGGAAAAGGGAGGGGGAGCATGAAGATCTTAGCTGTTTCCGATGAAGAATCCCCGGTGCTTTGGGATTATTATACCCCGGGATGCCTGAAGGAATACGACCTGATTCTTTCCTGCGGGGACTTAAAGTCAGAATATCTGACCTTCCTGGTGACGATGAGCCGCGCCCCGCTTCTTTACGTGCACGGAAATCACGACGAGGGGTATCTCTCCCGGCCTCCGGAGGGCTGCGAATGCCTGGACGATCAGTACGTGATCTACAACGGCGTGCGGATCCTGGGGCTCGGCGGGTGTCTGCGCTACCGCAAGGGACCCTTCCAGTATACGGAAGCCATGATGCGGCAGCGCATCCGCCGGCTTTCCTTCCAGCCCTGGCGCAACGGCGGCGTGGATATCGTGATCACGCACGCCCCGCCGAGAGGGCTGGGCGATCAGGACGATCCCGCCCACCGCGGTTTTCTTTGCCTTCGTTCGCTTCTGGACCGCTGGCAGCCGGCTTATCTGATCCACGGCCATATCCATCTCCGCTACGATCACCGCCTCCCCCGGGAGCAGACGTACGGATCAACGCGCATTATCAACGCTTCCGAGCGCTTCGTTCTGGAGCTTCCGGACCGCCCCGTCTCCCGTCCGCGCGATCTTGACCGCCTGATCTGGAAGACCCGTCACCGGACTCCCGGCAGCGGCCCGGATCTGAATACTCTTTCTTAAGCAGCCGGCCCCGGCTGCTTAAGCCATATTCCCAAAAAAACTTTTTTACGCCTGCCTCTTGACAAATGACGGCCGCGCGGTATAATTTGTATAACAAATCATACCATCCTAAAGGAGGGTTCCCATCTCTATGAATGCACCCGCAGGAAAATATGCCTGGACCGCGACCGTCGGGGAAAAAGGACAGATCGTCATCCCCAAGCAGGCCCGGGAGATCTTTGACATCAAGCCGGGCGATACGCTGCTGCTTTTAGGCGACAAGCAGCTCGGCATCGCCATCCCGCCGAAGACGGCCCTGGAGACCCTGGCGGCAATGGCGGCGAAAGGCTTCGGACAGGAGGAAGAAAAAAATGAGTGACGTACTGCAGGCAGAAAAAGCGGCTCTGCCGCCCGTACTGGAAGTCTCCGGGCTCGAAAAGCGCTACCCGGCTTTCCATCTGGAAAACGTCGGCTTCACGCTGGAAAAAGGCCGCATCATGGGCTTTATCGGCCGCAACGGCGCCGGCAAGACCACGACCTTAAAGGCGCTGCTGTCCCTCATCCATACAGACGGCGGGCAGATCCGCTTCTTCGGCACGGACTACGAGGGGCACGAGAAGGAGATCCGCCAGCGCGTGGGCTTTGCGAGCGGCGGCGTGAACTACTATCCGCGCAAAAAGCTGAAGGACATCACCGCGGTCACGAAGCGCTTCTACGACAGCTGGGACGAAGCCGCCTACCGGCAGTGCCTGAAGGCCTTCGCCCTGGACGAAGAAAAGAAGCCCATGGAGCTTTCCGAGGGCATGAAGGTCAAATACAACCTGGCCGTCGCGCTTTCCCACAGGGCCGAGCTGCTGATCCTGGACGAACCTACCAGCGGCCTGGATCCGGTCTCCCGCGACGAGCTCCTGGAGATCTTCCTGGACCTCAAGGCCGCCGGCGCCGCGATCCTTTTCTCCACGCATATCACCTCGGATCTGGAGAAGTGCGCGGACGACATCACCTATATTAAGAATGGGCAGATCCGGGCGAGCAGCAGCTTAAGCGATTTCCTCTCCGCCTACCGGATGCTGGAGATCCCCTCCGGCGTGCCGGTGCCGGACGGCGCGCTGGGCGTCTCCCGCAGCCGCAGCGGCGCCAGCGTCCTGCTTCGTGCGGAAGATGCGGCGGGTCTTGAGGTCCGTCCCGCGGATCTGGAGGAGATCATGATCCATCTGGAGAAGGAAAAGGAGGATGAATAAGATGAAAAACCTGCTGATCAAAGAATTTAAGCTGGCCGCCTCGCCCTTAAGCTACTTCTTCCTGGCCTTCGCGCTGATGCTCTTCATCCCCGGCTATCCGATCCTGGTCGGCGCCTTCTTCGTCTGCCTCGGGATCTTCTATTCCTTCCAGTCCGGCCGCGAACAGAACGATACGATCTACACCGCCCTCCTGCCCCTGCCGAAGCGCTCCTTCGTGCAGGCGAAATTCATCTTCACGGCTGCGATCCAGGGCATCGCCTTCCTTCTGATGACGGGCCTGACGCTGGTCCGGATGTTCACGCTGGGTACTTCGAAGGTCTATCTGGAAAACAAGATGATGAACGCCAACCTCTATTTCCTGGCGGCGGTGCTCGTCATCTTCGCGCTTTTCAACCTGATCTTTTTAAGCGGCTTCTTCAAGACCGGCTACTACTTCGGGAAGCCCTTCATCATCTTCACCGTCGCGGGCTTCGTCTGGATCGCCCTGGCGGAAGCGCTGCACCACTTCCCATCCCTGGAATGGCTGAATACGCCGGCGCCCGAGAATATGGGTCGCCAGCTGGCCGCGTTCGTGATCGGCCTGCTGCTCTGGTGCACGCTGACGCTCCTCTCCTACCGGATCAGCGTGAAGCGCTTCGAAAAGATCGATCTGTAGGATCCCATAAAAAACGCGGCGGCTTTCAGGCCGCCGCAGAAAAGAAGGCCGGAAGGGGATGTCCCTTCCGGCCTTTTCGTTCGTCTTAGAATCCGTGGCCGCCGCCGTGGGAGCCGCCGCCCCCGCCGCCTCCGCCGGAGTGGCCGCCTCCGCCTCCTCCGCCGCCGGAATGGCCTCCGCCTCCGCCGGACCAGCCGCCGCCTCCTCCGCCGCCTCCGCCTCCGTATGAGGCGTTGCGGTAGCGGTAATGCTTGATCAGCCGGGCGCCGGCATTCGTTAAGGAGACCTGCTTCGTCATGTTTTTATCCAGCAGATAGACCTCGCCGGGCTTCTTGATCCGCGTCCTCTGGTGCGAGACCAGAAAGACGATGAGCAGCGCGATGCAGGCCGCGATCAGCAGGTTGCTCATGTGCTTCATGGGTTCGGACACGGGCCGGTCGGACAGGACCTCGTTCATCTCGTAGAAGGCGCGCCGGGCGCACTCGTAGTACTCGCCGTCCCGGGCGTAGGTATAGATATTGTCGGTGATCGTATTGCACTTGGCCACGGTCAGCTTGTCGGACAGATCCGAGACCCGGATATACAGCTGTCGGCCGTCGCTGTCCGTGGTATCGAAGTCAATCAGGAAGAGGATGCCGCCCCGGGCGTCGAAAAGCTCGTTGTAAAGCCGCAGCGAATAGCGCTCCGCCGAGGTCCCGCCGGTATCCTCCGTCGTCGCGAATGCCGCTGGGAAATACGCCGTCAGCGGCAGCATATCCGCCTTCAGCTTTTCCTCTTCCTCCGGCGTCAGCATGTCCGCGCCGTCCAGGACCATGACCTGGTCGGCATGGGTCTGCGCCGAGTCGTCCTGCCCTTTGTCCCGGTACGCAAGGTACGCGTCGTAAGCGAAGGGGACCAGCAGGATCACGATCGCCGCGGCCAGCAGCCAGTTCAGCGTGCGGCCGGAAAAAGGCTTTTTCAGGTTTTGAGGCTCTCGGCTCATTCCCGGCCTCCTCTCGGCATCGTAAACAGCGGAATGTCCCGCGATGCCAGCACGTTCTGCTTGCGGATCACGTCAAAGGCCGCCCAGACGGAGACCAGGATATTGGCCGCGCCCGCGCCGTAATACCAGGTATCCACCACGGTGCCGCTCATCAGGACCAGCGCGCCGCCGGCCAGCGCCAGCCACACCTTCCAGAGTACTGAGAAGGACGCCGCCAGCGACTTGCTGTACACCCAGCGGGTCCCGCCCCGTCCCGAAGTGGCGGCGGCCGCGCCGGAGAGGGATCGGACCAGGCCTGAAACGAAGCGGATCAGGCCGAGCGTGATCAGAACCGGCCAGATAAAGGACGCCAGCGTCAGCAGGACCGACTCCGGAAAGATCTCCGACAGGATCATCTGCACAAAGGGCCAGACGAAAAACAGGATGATGCCGTACACCGCGAAGCTTCCGCAGCCGGCCCTTTTTCCTTTATTCTTTTTCTGTCCGTCGCCGGCGTTTTTCACCGCCTCCGCGAAAGCCTGATAGCCCACCCGGCCGATATCGTCCAGATGGTTCTCCCGGACGTAGACTTCCTGCGTCAGCTTCCCCAGCACGATGCCGAAGATCCCGGTCAGGATCATGGAGACCCAGAGGAAGGGGACGGGCTTTACGGTCAGGACCAGATTGAAAAGGCTGGCCAGAACAGCCGTCACGATGACGCTGACCTTCAGATATTTGCCGCGGTCCAGCGGGATATCTGCCGCGATATCGCCGTTCTGGCCGTTGACGGCGGCATAGCAGATCCGGTCGCGCACGCGGTGCGTCAGCAGCCACACCGGCAGCAGGAGCTTCTGCTTGCTGACCGTGATGCTCTCCGCCCGCGTGGCCCCGCCCAGCGGCAGCGTCATGCCGTCGTAGCGGACCGTATTGGTCATGTTGATATCGTCGCTCACCAGCTGCGCCATCACCGGATCGTATTCGTGCGGATCCACGTCGCTGCCGTCGGCATAGTAGCCGGCCACGTAGCCGGGACGGAAGGGCTGCGCCTTCTGCCACTGATACGTGTCGATGGATTCGCTTAAGGCATCAGGAAACGCCACGGCCGCGTCAAAGCGGTTGCCCTGATACCTGCCGCGCAGCGTCCCGTCCACCTGATACACGCTGACCTCGGTGGTGCTGCCGAGGTTCCGGCTCTTCTCTCCCGTCACGGAGACCGGCGCCTCGCAGCCGGCGCGGTACAGATAAAACGGCATATAGATGCCCGTCATCTCGTCGCGGCCTTCCTCATGCACCCAGTCCGGCGCCAGCAGGATCCGGTTCGTCTTTTCGCGGTAACGGTTCAGGGCAGCCTGTTCCTTAAAGGAGAAGGGGATCATGCCGTCCGGCTTCTGCTCTTCCCTCACGCGCCGGTCAAAGAGGACCGACGAGCCGCAGTAGCTGCAGAAGGTGGCGATGGTATTGTCGTAGCTTAAGATCACGGAACCGCACTGCGGACAGCAGAGCTCCGTCGTCTGATAGAGGCCCTTTTTGTCCAGATACGCCTCATAGGCGTCCTGCGTGATGATCCCGTCGCAGTATTCACATTTTACGGCACCGTTCGAGAGGTCGTAGCGCACGCCTCCCCCGCAGTGCGGACAGGAAAAAGCAATCATAGGCGGCTCCTTCTGTGTCCGGCATCGAAATACAGACCGGTTTTCCCTATCATACCCCTTTTCCCGGAAAAATGCACGCGTTATAAATTCTTCATTTTGTTTCGAAATTCTTTTGAGGTTTTTTCCCGGGGCCTGTGTTATAGTGTATTTGGATTTGTATGCCATAGGAGGGTATTATGCTTCGCCTGCTGCTTATTGCCATCTGGGTCCTGATCATCATGGTGCTGCTCGGGATCCCCGCGCTTCTGGTCCTGGCCCTGATCGGACTTTTCAACCGTGAACTGGAGCACCGACTGGCTCAGCGCTACGTGCTGCTGATCGTCGGCGGCATCACTTTTCTCGCCGGAGAAAAGATCGTCCCGCTGGGCCTGGAAAATATTCCGGAGAACGAAGGCGTCCTGTTTATCAGTAACCACCGCAGCCTTTTCGATATCTTCACCACGTACCGCTTCTTCAAGGGCCCGACCGCCTGCATCTCAAAGCTGGAGTGGAAATACGTCCCGATCCTGAAGCAGTGGATGGATACGATCCGCTGCATCTACCTGGACCGCAGCAGCGTCCGCGCCGGCCTGAAGGCGACGGCCAAGGCCGAGGACCTGTTAAAGAAAAACGTCAGCGTCTGGGTCTGCCCCGAAGGCACCCGCAACCACAAGGACGAGCTGCTGCCCTTCCATGAAGGAAGCTTCCGCAGCGCCTTCCAGACCGGCAGGCGCATCGTGCCCTTCACCCTGACCCACACGGACGATCTGTTCGAAAAGCACAAGCCGTGGATCCGTCCGGCGACCGTGACCGTTTCCTTCGGCAAGCCGATCGAGACGGCCGGCCTGAGCAAGGAGCAGCGCAAAGCCCTGATCGCCGATATCGCGCGCGACATCCAGTGCCAGTACAACGAGCTGCAGTAACGAGGCAGCCCCGCGGGAAAATCTAAAAAAATAATAAACGGGACCTTGATTTTCAGCCGGGTCTCGTTTATTATATAGACAGCACCGCCGGATGCGGCAGCGAAGCGCGGTGTCCTTTGCAATTGAACAGGAACTCTCATCTGCCAGTATAAGTCTGGAGGAAATGGCCCAGACGTTTCTACCGCACGCCGAAGATGCGACTATTGGTTTTCCTTTGGTTTTTCTGAAACGGCAGATCCTTCGCAAGATCTGCTTTTTCATTGAAACATATCCTGTGCGATACGCACGCCCTTTCAAAAGGAGGAAGTATGGAAAAGCTCTTTAAACTGAAAGAGAACAACACGACCGTCAAGACCGAGATCGTCGCGGGCTTGACCACGTTCATGACGATGGCCTACATCATCGCCCTGAACCCGAACCTGCTGACCGGCTTCGGCGCCAACGGTCAGGGACTGTGGAACGCCGTCTTCCTGGCCACCTGTCTGGCCTCCGCCATCGGCACCTTCTGCATGGCGATTCTGGCCAACAAGCCTTTTGCCATGGCACCCGGCATGGGCCTGAACAGCTTCTTCGCGACGGTCGTAGCCAGCATGGCCGCCATCGCCGGCGTCAGCTACCTGGAAGGCTTCCAGGCCGCGCTGGTCATCATCCTCATCGAGGGCGTGCTCTTCATCGTTCTGTCCATCCTGAACGTCCGTGAAAAGATCGTGAATGCGATCCCGCTCGGCATCCGGATCGGCATCTCCCCGGCCATCGGCTTAATGCTGATGAACATCGGCCTCGGCTCCAACGCCGGCGTCTACACCGCCAAGAACAACTTCGCCTCTCCTTACTACGTCATGCGCGACTTCTTCGGCGCCCTGACGGCCGGCTCCATCAAGGAAGCGTTGGGTGATTCCTGGGGCGAAATGGTCCTGATCGTTGCGACCATGTTCATCGGCCTGTTCGCGATCATCGCGCTGGCGCACAAGAAAGTCAAAGGCGCCGTGCTCGGCGGCATGGGCATTGCCACGGCCATCTACTGGGCCGGCCAGGCGATCTTCCTGGGCGTCAACCCCTTCGAAGGCTTAAAGGATGCCAACTGGCTGCCTCCTTTCGGCGACATGGCGGAAAACACCCTGTTCAAGTTCAACTTCAGCGTGCTGGCTGAGATCGGCTGGATCACCGTCCTCACCATCATCATCACTTTCGCCATCATCGATATGTTCGATACCATCGGCACCCTGATCGGTACGGCCAGCCGCGCCGACATGGTCGATAAAGAAGGCAACATGCCGAACATGAAGGAAGCCCTGCTCTCCGACGCTATCGGCACGGTCGTCGGTTCCGCCACCGGTACCTCCACCGTCACCACCTTCATCGAGTCCGCCTCCGGCGTGGAAGCCGGCGGACGCACCGGCCTGACCGCGCTCACCACCGGCGTGATGTTCCTGCTCTGCATGTTTATCTCCCCGCTGGCTGCCATCATTCCTCCGGCTGCCACCTCGGCTGCCCTGATCTACGTCGGAATCCTGATGCTGAGCGGCTTAAAGAAGGTCGACTTCGACGACATCACCCAGACCGTTCCGGTCACCATCATGCTGCTGTCCATGCCGATCTCCAGCTCCATCGGACACGGCATCGGCCTTGGCCTGATCTCCTACACCGTGATCATGGTCCTTACCGGCCGCGCCAAGAAGGTCCCGGTCCTGACCTACATCCTGAGCGTGATCTTCCTGGTGAAGTTCTTCCTGGCGGTGAATATCTGATCCCCAGCCTGAGGATGTTCCTGCAGAGGCGGGCCGCACGGCCCGCCTCTTTTAATGCGCCGGGACGTTGAAAAAGGACGCCCCGCCGTGCTATACTGCTTTATGCTGTTTTTCAGCAGTCGGAGGAAGTATGAAAAACGACATGACCGTTCCCTGCGAAGACGGACTCATCAATCTGCGGGCAGGGGCCATCATCATGCGGGACGGGAAGGTCCTGATGGCCGGCAACAAGGGGCAGCCGTACCTGTATTCGGTCGGCGGGCGGATCCGCTTCGGCGAGACCGCCGAAGAAGCCGTGATCCGCGAGGTGCGGGAGGAGACCGGCGTTTCGATGGAGGTCGACCGGCTCGGCTTCGTTCACGAGAACTATTTCTACGGAGATTCGCCGGCCAGACAGGGCAGGCTGATTTATGAAGTCTCCTTCTTCTTTTACATGAAGGTGCCGGGGGATTTTTCACCGGTCTGCGAAAGCTTTACGGAGGACGATCATCAGGAGTTTCTGCGCTGGATCGATCCGGCGGATCCGTCCGTGACCTTCTATCCGGACTTTTTCCGGACGGAGCTGGCGCATCCGGAAGCCGGCGTGAAGCATTTCGTGACGGATGAGCGCCGGCCGGCGGAAGGAAAGACCTTATTGCGCAAGGAGAAAGAACAAGATGTTTCCCGGCCGTAAAATAATAATTCTCGGCTGCCCCGGCAGCGGGAAAAGCAGCTTTGCGCTGCGGCTCCGGGAAAAGATTGGCCTTCCGCTCTTCCATCTGGACAACGTCTGGTGGAAGCCCGACCGGACGCATATTCCGCGGGACGAATTTGACCGGCGGCTGGAAGCGCTGCTGACGGGGGATGAATGGATCATAGAAGGCGATTACAGCCGGACCTGGGAGTTTCGGATCCGGGCCTGCGATACGGTCGTTTTTCTGGATTATCCGGAGGAGCTCTGCGTGCGCGGCATCACGGAGCGGGTCGGGCAGGCGCGGCCGGACATTCCCTGGACCGAAAAGGATCTGGACCCGGAGCTGGTCGATCTGGTGCGGCGCTACCGGGACGAAAAAAGGCCGGCGCTGCTCGGCCTGCTTGAAAAGTATCCGGATAAGAACTGCATCGTCTTTCATTCCCGGCAGGAAGCCGATAAATGGCTGGAGGGCTTGTTATGAGACAGCTGTTTGATCTTGACGCTAAGGACTATGCGTCGTGCACGCGGACCTTCGTGCGGGATTCCGCGCGGAGCATCATTATCCGGGACGGCCGCATCGCCATGGTCCACAGCCTGAAATACGATTATTACAAGTTTCCGGGCGGCGGCATCCGCGCCGGCGAGGATCCGGCCGCGGCCATGATCCGGGAAACGCGGGAGGAAGCCGGGCTGATCGTCGCGCCCGGATCCGTGAAGGAATTCGGCATGGTGCACCGCGTCCAGAAAAGCTCTTCCCACGCTTCGGAGCGCTTCGTGCAGGACAATTACTACTATCTCTGTTCCGTCCTGCCGGGCGGCACCCCGCAGGAACTGGACGACTACGAAGCGGAGGAACGCTTCACCCTCGAGTTCGTCAGGCCCGAAGACGCCATCCGCACGAATCGGGCCGGCGGCCACGGGCCGAAGGACCGCATCATGCTGGAGCGCGAGGCCCGCGTGCTGGAAATGCTGATGCAGGAAGGATACTTCCGGGAAACGTGACCTTCAGAAAAAGCTTTCCTCCGTAAATAGAAAGCTGCCCCGCCGGTTCCGGCAGAGGCAGCCTTCTTTTTATTTCGTACGTTTACATCTCATCTATCAGTTCTTTGAAGACCGGCAGGCTCTTTTCCAGCATCTCGTAGGAAACGCAGGTGCTGATGCGCAGGTAGTCCGGGCAGCCGAAATCGTCGCCGGGGACGATCAGCAGGTTCTTCGCCTTGGCCCTGTCCGAAAACGCCTTGGCATTGCCGCCCGGGGCCTTGACGAACATATAGAAGGCGCCGCGCGGCTTGACGCATTCGTAGCCGTAGGAAGTGAGCGCATCGTACAGCCGCAGTCGGTTCTTGTTGTAGATCTCCATATCCGGCCAGACGTGCGCGCAGAGCGCCACCACGCGCTGCTGCAGGGACGGCGCGCAGACGTGGCCGATGGACCGCGCCGCGCCCATGATGGCGTCCATCAGCGGAATCTCGTCCTCGCAGGTGTCCGCCACCAGCACGTAGCCGATCCGCTCGCCCGGCACGGACAGCGCCTTCGAGAAGGAATAGCAGACGATGGTATTCGGATAAATGGACGGGATGAAGGGCACGAAAGCATGGTCGTAGACCAGCTCCCGGTAGGGCTCGTCTGAGATGATATAGATCGGGTGGCCGATCTCGGCGGCTTTGCGGCGCAGCAGGGACGCCAGCTTTTCCAGCGTCTCCAGCGAGTAGATGACGCCGGTCGGGTTGTTCGGCGAGTTCACGATGACCGCCTGCGTGTTGACGTTGATGCGCTTCTCCATCTCGGGGAAGTTGATCTGGAAGTCCGGCCGGTCCGGCGGCACGACCACCAGCTTCGCTCCGTTCGGCTCCGTGTAGACGCGGTATTCCGGGAAGAACGGCGCCTGCACCAGGATCTCCGCGCCGGATATCGCCAGCGCACGCACCGCCGAAACGACGGCCGGTGCGGCCCCGCAGGTAAAGAAAATATTGAAATCCGTCAGGTGCGTGCCGTAGCGCCTGTTCAGATCGTCCGTCACCATCTTCCGCAGGCTGGAATTGCCGGAGGAGGAGGTGTAGCCGTGTACCGTAATGCTGTCCAGCTTCTGGACCGCGTTGATGATCGCTTCGTTGACGCCCTCCGGCGCCGGAATGGACGGGTTGCCGATGGAGAAGTCGAAGACGTTCTCCTTCCCGACGACGGCGGCCTGCTTCTTGCCGTATTCAAACAGTTCCCGTATGCAGGAACGGGTGTGTCCCATCGCCCGCATGGATTCGTTTACCATAGTTTCTCCTTTCTTGCCTTCCCCTTCCGGGAAAGAGGGCCCGCCGAAAGCGGCGGATGAAATCTATCTCCAGATCTTCTGTTCTTTTGCAGCCCGTATCAGTTCATCCCGGAAGTCCGGGTGCGCGACCGAGATCAGCCGCTGCGCGCGCTCCCAGGCGGAAGCGCCGGCCAGATTCACCGCGCCGAACTCGGTGACCACCCAGAAAGCCTGCGTGCGCGGCGTCGTGATGATGTCGCCGCCGAAGTGCGGGACGATGCGCGAATGGCGCACGCCCTTTTTGTCTACGAAGGACGAGGTCATGCAGATGAAGGACTTGCCGCCCTTCGATTCCTGCGCGGCCGTTACGTAGTCCAGCTGGCCGCCGGTGCCGCTGATCTGCCGCAGGCCCGAGCTCTCCGAGGAGATCTGCCCGTACAGATCCGCCGCGATGCAGTTGTTGACGGAGATCAGATCGTCGTTTTTCGCGATGACCTTCGGATCGTTCACGTAGGACAGGGGAGCTGCCGCAATTGCGGGATTGTCATCCACCCAGTCGTAGAGCGCCTTTGAGCCGAAGACGATGCCGGTGAGGCCCCGGCCGGGCAGCAGCTTTTTCCGCCGGTTGGTGAGCTTGCCGGCCTCGTACAGCTTCAGGTACGCGTCGCCGCAGAGCTCGGTGTGCATGCCCAGATCCTTCACGTCGGACTCGGCCAGCATGGCGCCGACCACGTTCGGCATGGCGCCAATGCCCAGCTGCAGGGTCGCGCCGTCCCGGATGTGCGGGATCAGGTGCGAGGCGATGGCCTTATCTTCCGCCGTGGCGGGCGCGACCGGGAATTCCGGCAGCGGGGCATGCTCGCCTTCGACCACGCAGTCTACCTCGGAAATATGGATGCATTCGTCAAAGCCGCCCAGAATGCGCGGCAGATGTTCGTTGACCTCCAGGATCACGGTCTTCGCCTTCCGCAGGATCGCGCGGGCGACGCCGATGGCGCAGGACAGGTTGAAATACCCGTGCTCGTCCATCGGGGCGACGGACATCATGGCGACGTCCACGTCCAGGAAGTTTTCGTAATACCAGCTGTTTTTGCGGAACAGCATGGGAATATAGCTGCACAGTCCCCTGTCGCTTAGAGCGCGCTCGTAGCCGGAGCAGTGCCAGCTGCTGTAGATGAAGTGCTTCCGCTCCGGGTCGCATTCGACGGTCCGGATGGGCCCGAAGATGAGGTTCCCGCGGATCTTAACGTCTTCGAGTTCGTCGCGTCTGGCGGCGAGGGCGGCGTCCAGAAGGGGCGGGAAGCCCAGATTCGTCGTGTAATCTACCCAGTCGCCGCTCTTCACGAGCTTTACTGCTTCTTCCGGCGTGCGGAGCTTCTGTTTGTATTCGGTGTAAATGCTCATACCGCTTCGTACCCGGCCCGGTAGGCTTTGAGATTCAGCTCGCGGAACTTCGGCGGCACCGTGTCGGCGATCACGCTCTCCCAGTCGATATCATCCATTCCCAGAGCCTTGACCAGACTGCCGAAAAGCACGATATTCATGCACTTCGCGCTGCCCAGCTCTAACGCGATCTTCTCCGCGTTCAGGACGTGGCAGGTGAAATGCTTCTGCATCGCTTCCAGCGTGCCGGCCGGATACTGTGCAAGGCCCGCCGCGATGGTCGCGGACATCATCTCAAAGTCGTTGATGACGGCCACGCCGTCCGGTTTCAGGTAATCCGCGTAGCGGACCGCCTCCATCTTCTCGAAGGCGACCACGATATCCGCCGCGCCCTTGCCGATGAGCGGCGAGTACACCTTTTCGCCCCAGCGGACCTGCGTGGAGACGCTGCCGCCGCGCTGGCTCATGCCGTGGACCTCGGACATCTTGACGTCGCAGCCGGCCCGCATCAGGCCGTTTACCAGCACCTTGGCCGTCAGGATGGCGCCCTGGCCGCCGACGCCTACCAGTAAGGCGCTTTTTACTTCACTCATGTCAGGCCTCCTTTTCAATGGCGCCCATCGGGCAGACCTGCGCGCAGACCGTGCAGCCCACGCACTGCAGCGGATCGATCGCGGCCTTGCGGTCCGTGACGCTCACCGCCGGACAGCCGACGGAAAGGCACTTGCGGCAGCCGATGCACTTATCGGTATTGACTTTGCAGAGCCCGTTTTCGTGTCTGATGCGCTTGATCAGCAGGCAGGGGCGTCTCGCGATGATGGCAGCCGGCACCTGGCTGGCCAGCGCTTCCTGCACCGCCGCTTCCATGGCTTTTAAATCCTGCGGATCCACGATGATCACGTGCTCATAGCCGTAGGATCTTAAGATATCTTCGATCTTCAGGCTCTCGGCCATCTCGCCCTGCAGGGTGTAGCCGGAGCCGGGATTGTCCTGATGGCCCGTCATGCCCGTGATATGATTGTCCAGCACCACCGGGATCACGCTTCCCTTGTTGTAGATGATCTCCGCCGCGCCGGTCATGCCGCTGTGGAAGAAGGTGGAGTCGCCCATGACGCCGAAGACCTTCTTGTCCGTCTGGCCCGTCGCAGCGAAGGCTTTGGCCATGCCCATGGCGACCGTGAAGCCGCCGCCCATGCAGATGACGCTGTCGATGGCGCTAAGGGGCGGGGCGGCGCCCAGGGTATAGCAGCCGATATCGCCGGCCACGACGAAGTCCTTGTGGTGCGACATGGTATAGAAGAAGCCGCGGTGCGGGCAGCCCGGGCACAGGACCGGCGGGCGGGACACGGCGGAAACGCCGACGTCCACGGTTTCCGGCTTTATCCCGAAGAGCCGCTCGCGCAGAATCTCCGGATTCATCTCATACATGAGGCCGGTCAGTTCCTTGCCCGTGCAGGGAATGCCGGCGGCTTTGATCTGCTCTTCCATGAAGGGATCCAGCTCTTCGATCACGTAGAGCTTTTCCACCTTCGCGGCAAAATCCCGGATCAGGTCCATCGGCAGCGGATTCGTGATGCCGAGCTTTAAGAAGGAGGCGTCCGCCGGGAACACTTCCTTCGCATATTCGTAAGCGATGGACGCGGAAATGACGCCGACCGCCGCGCCGGCCATCTCCACGCGGTTCAGAGGGCTCGTGCAGGCCCATTTTTCCAGTGCTTTTAAGTTTTCTTCTACCTTGGGGTGATTGAGATAGGCATTAGCGGGCGTGCAGACGTTTTTCCGCACGTTGCGCTTATAGACAGGCACCGGGGGCTCCTGTCTTTCGCCGAGCGTCACCAGGCTCTTCGAGTGTGCGACCCGGGTCGTGGTCCGGAACAGGACCGGCGTGTCGAATTTTTCGGAGATCTCATACGCAGCCTTCAGGAAGTCCTTGCACTCCTGCGAATCGGAGGGCTCTACCATGGCCATCTTGGCGGCCTTTGCGTAGTGGCGGTTGTCCTGTTCGTTCTGCGAGGAATGCATGCTCGGATCGTCCGCGCTGACGATCACGAAGCCGCCGCCCACGCCGTTGTAGGCTGCCGTAAAGATCGGGTCTGCCGCCACGTTGACGCCTACGTGCTTCATGGCGGTCAGGCTCCGCACGCCGGCGAGGCTTGCGCCGTAGGCGACTTCCGTCGCGACCTTTTCATTCGGGGCCCACTCGCTGTACAGGACGTCCTTATACTGCGGAAGATTTTCAAAAATCTCCGTACTGGGGGTTCCGGGATATGCCGAAGCCACCTTCACCCCGGCTTCAAACGCGCCGCGGGCGATGGCTTCGTTCCCGGACAAGAGGAATTTTTCCATCAAAATAATCCACCTTTCATTCTAAAAAAGTGATCAACGTTCGTTTTGACATTATTATTATAACAGAAAGGCGGAGAAAAATAAAGCGTATATTTGCGGGCGGGGCAAGTTCCCTATTCGTAGCGTATCCCCATCATCTCCCCGATCTTTTTATACGCCGGGGCGAGCGGATACTCGAAAGAGACATCCTGCTGGATCGGGAAGCCGACCTGTTTGGAGGAGATCCGGCGGAAGCCTTCCATCAGCGCTTCAGCCTTCGCGGGCGGACAGGTAAAGATCATTTCGTTATCCTGCGCTCCGGCGCGCTTGCGGTCGCCGATGCAGGGGACCGCCACGTGAAAAGCGCCGTCCAGGATCGTCGGCACCGCCGCATAGACGCAGGCGGCATGACCGCTGATCTGGCTCACGGCGTCGTCGCCGTCGATCCAGTTCACGGAGATCATCAGCTGCGTCAGCTGCGCGGGATCGCAGTAGATAATGATCGCGTCCGGTTCAAAGGCCGCGCTGCCCCAGGGACCGCAGAGGATGCCCGCGTACTTGCCGGCTGTCAGTTTCGGCATATTGCGGGCCCAGCGGGCACCGGCCTCCGGCGTGCCGGCGGAAGCGGGGTAGCGGTTGCCGCCGCTTAAGAAGAATTCGGGCGGTTCTCCGTAACCGTATCCGATCACCGGTTCCGCGCACCAGTGATCCTCCAGAAGCATCGCCGTGGTTATGCCCTGCCGCCTGGCCCGGCTGAAAGCCTGACAGAGCGACATCCTGTGTCCCAGATCCCGGGCGGGACGTTCCGCCCCTTCGGGGATCTCTTCTTCGCTCCGCAGCATCCTGACGGCGATGGGACGGCTTCTCAGTCCCAGAAAGCGGCTGATCTCGGTACAAATATCGTTCGTCATATCCCATTCCTCCCTGCACTTAACGATATCATATCCTGAAACGCCCTTCATTTCAAGCCGTTTTCTCAGCGCCGTCTTAACGCGCGTTCCCCGTATGATAAAGAGAGACGGAGGAGATCCCCGCAAAACGCCCCGGGCAGGCCGGCCCGGGGCATGCAAAAAGCCCCCGCTTCCTTCGGTGCTCAAGGCACCGGGGACCGGGGGCTTTTCACTTGTGAGATCTTCTCTTACACCAGTTCCAGCTGGACCATCATGGCGGCGTCGCCGCGGCGCGGACCAAGCTTCGTCATGCGGGTGTAACCGCCGTTGCGGTTGACATACTTGGGAGCGATCTCGTCAAAGAGCTTCTTCGGCATGTCGACGTCCACCATCTTGCGGCCCTTGGCGTCCGGAACCTTCACTCCGTACAGGACCTTCAGCATCTGACGGCGGGCATGCAGACGGGAGGCGGAATCCTTCTGGATGGTCTTCTGGATCTCTTCGAATTCAGTGACCTTCTTGCCGTCCACGACCTTCTTCACGCGCTTGCCGTCCTTGTCCTTCTTCGGGACCTTGGCGGTGACCGTAACGGTCTCAAAATTATCTTTTTCCTTGACAGCCAGAGCGATCAGGCCTTCCGCAATGCTGCGGGCTTCCTTCGCGCGCGCTTCGGTGGTCTCGATCTTGCCGTTCAGCAGAAGAGACGTGACCTGCGCTCTTAACAGGGCCTTTCTCTGGCTGGCAGTTTTTCCAAGCTTTCTATACTTTGCCATTGTGATATTTCCTCCGAAATCCTACCTTTTTATTCGCCGGAACTCAGTTCCAGACCCAGTGCTCTCAGCTTGTCCTGCACCTCGTCCAGAGACTTGCGGCCCAGATTGCGGACCTTCATCATGTCATCCTGCGTGTGTGCGCAGAGCTCGGCTACCGTATTGATGCCGGCGCGCTTTAAGCAGTTGAAGGAACGGACGGAAAGCTCCAGCTCTTCGATATTCATTTCCAGAGCCTTTTCCTTCTCCGTACCGGCCTTCTCTACCAGCACCTCTTCCGTCTTGGCTGCTTCGGACAGGTTGATAAACAGGCTCAAGTGCTCGCTTAACACCTTGGCGGCCAGACTCACCGCATCATCGGGAGCCAGAGTGGCGTTGGTATAAACGTCCAGGGTCAGCTTGTCATAGTCCGTGATTTTCCCGACACGGGTATTCTCGACGCTCATGTTGACACGCTCAACCGGGGTATAAATAGCATCCACCGCAATCGTCCCGATAGGAAGACTGTCGTTCTTGCCGCGTTCGGCGCTGACGTAGCCGCGGCCGCGGGTGATCGTGATCTCGGCGCCGAAATGGGCGTCTTTGCCGCCGCTTAAGGTGGCGATCACCAGATCGGGATTCATGATGTGCAGGTCGGAATCCAGCTTGATGTCCGCCGCGGTCACGGTTCCCTCACCGTTGAAATCGATATAACCCAGCTTCGGCTCGTCAAAATCACTGTCGCTCTTGATCGCGAGACTCTTCAGATTCAGGACGATCTCCGTGACGTCCTCCTTCACCCCGGGAATCGTGGTGAATTCGTGAAGCACACCGTCGAATTTGACCTGGCTGACAGCCGCCCCGGGAAGAGAAGAGAGCATGATCCTGCGCAGAGAGTTGCCCAGCGTCGTGCCGTATCCGCGCTCCAAAGGTTCCACCACAAAGCGTCCGTACGTCTTGTCCGCAGAAATCTCGGCAATCTCAATATTGGGCTTTTCAAAATCTAACACGTTTTCACTCCTTCCGGAAACTTCCGAATAATCACGCGGATTACTTGGAATACAACTCGACGATCAGCATCTCGTCAACCGGAATATCGATCATCTCACGGGTCGGATACTGATTGATGGTCACCTTCAGGTTTTCCAGATCACTTTCCATCCAGGGCGTTACGGCACGGCCTGCGGTCACTTCCACGATATCTTTGAAGCGCTGGGAGGACTTGGCGTTCTCCTTGATCTCCACGACATCACCGGGTTTGACGCGGTAGGACGGGATGTTCACACACTTGCCGTTGACCAGCACATTGCGGTGGTCGACGATCTGGCGGGTCTCCATACGGGTACGGCCCAGACCGGCACGGAACAGGACGTTGTCCAGGCGGGTTTCCAGAAGAACCAGCAGGTTTTCACCTACCATGCCCTTCATCTGTTCAGCCTTCTCATAGTAGTTGCGGAAAGGCTTCTCCAGGACACCATATATGAACTTGGCCTTCTGCTTTTCACGAAGCTGAAGTCCGTATTCGCTCGTTTTCTTTCCGGCACGCTTGGAAGTCCGACGGGATTTCTTGTCGATTCCAAGGTAAACCGGATTCAGGTCTAAAGACCGGCATCTTTTTAAGACAGGAACACGATTAACTGCCACTTCAGTTCACCTCCATTATACTCTTCTGCGCTTCGGCGGACGGCATCCGTTGTGCGGTACAGGCGTAACGTCCTGGATGCTTAATACTTCGAGGCCTGAAGCCTGAAGAGCACGAATTGCAGCTTCACGACCCGAACCGGGTCCCTTTACGAAAACGTCGACGTAATGAAGTCCATGCACCAAAGCGGCTTTCGTAGCGGTTTCCGCTGCCATCTGAGCTGCATAAGGAGTCGATTTCCTTGAACCTCTGAAACCAAGGCCGCCGGCAGATGCCCACGATAACGCGTTCCCCTGCGTATCCGTCAGGGTAACGATGGTGTTATTGAAGGATGCCTGGATATGGGCCTGGCCACGTTCAACGTTTTTCTTGACTTTTTTCTTTGTCACCTTTTTTGCTGACGCTTGCTTAGCCATTGAAAACTAACCTTCCCTTATGGGTTCCTTTCTTTTCAAAATGATACGCGAATCAAGTTATTACTTCTTCTTGTTCGCAACGGTCTTCTTCGGTCCTTTCCGAGTGCGCGCGTTGTTTTTGGTATTCTGTCCGCGAACCGGCAGGCCCCGTCTGTGACGGATGCCGCGGTAGCAGCCGATCTCCTGCAGACGCTTGATATTGAACGCGATCTCACGGCGGAGATCACCCTCGACGACCTGGGTGGCATCGACGACCTTGCTGATGCGGGCGACTTCGTCGTCCGTCAGGTCCTTCACCCGGGTATCAGGGTTTACGTCGGCGTCTTTGAGGATACGGTTGGAGCTGGTACGCCCGATCCCATAGATATAGGTCAGAGCGATCTCCACGCGCTTTTCTCCCGGTAAGTCAACACCTGAAATACGAGCCATGTGCTATTTACCTCCTAAAAAT
>JAEEUR010000001.1 GCA_016290595.1 Lachnospiraceae bacterium
GGCCGCCCAGGCTGAAGACCTTGGCTTCTTCGTCGATCTTGTTGTCGCCGCAGCCGGAGACGCAGCATTCGCCCATGCCGCGCGCCACGACCGCCGCGTGGGAGGTCATGCCGCCGCGAACGGTCAGGATGCCTTCAGCGGCCTTCATGCCGGTGATGTCTTCCGGAGAGGTCTCCAGACGGACCAGAACGACCTTTTCTTTTCTGGCAGCCCAGGCAACCGCGTCGTCAGCCGTGAACACGACCTTGCCGCAGGCAGCGCCGGGGGAGGCCCCAAGGCCCTTGCCCAGAGGCTTCGCGGCCTTTAAGGCAGCGGTGTCAAACTGCGGGTGCAGCAGGGTGTCCAGGTTGCGGGGATCGATCATGGCCACGGCCTTCTTCTCATCGATCATGCCCTCGTCGACCAGATCGCAGGCGATCTTCAAGGCAGCCTGCGCGGTGCGCTTGCCGTTGCGGCACTGCAGCATGTACAGCTTGCCGTTCTCGATGGTGAACTCCATGTCCTGCATGTCGCGGTAGTGATCTTCCAGCAGGCCGCAGACCTTTACGAAGTCCGCATAGGCTTCCGGGAACTTTTCTTCCATCTGCGCGATTGGCATGGGGGTACGGATGCCGGCCACCACGTCTTCGCCCTGTGCATTGGTCAGGAACTCGCCCATCAGCTTCTTTTCGCCGGTGGCGGGGTCACGCGTGAAGGCGACGCCCGTGCCGGAATTATCGTTTAAGTTGCCGAAGACCATCGGCATGACGGAAACGGCAGTGCCCCAGGAATAAGGGATGTCGTTGTCACGGCGGTACACGTTCGCGCGGGGGTTGTCCCAGCTGCGGAACACGGCCTTGATGGCCTCCTTTAACTGCACGATCGGGTCGGACGGGAAGTCCTCACCCAGCTGGGCCTTGTATTCGGCCTTGAACTGCTCGGCCAGTTCCTTTAAGTCGGCGGCGGTCAGTTCGACGTCGAAGTGCACGCCCTTCTTCTCCTTCATCTGGTCGATAAGCTGTTCAAAGTACTTCTTGCCGACTTCCATAACGACGTCCGAGAACATCTGGATGAAGCGGCGGTAGGAGTCGTAAACGAAACGTTCGAACTTGGGATCCGGGTTGCCTTTGATCATGGCGGCAACGACGTCATCGTTTAAGCCGAGGTTTAAGATGGTGTCCATCATGCCGGGCATGGAAGCGCGGGCGCCGGAACGGACGGAGACCAGGAGCGGATTCTCCAGGCTGCCGAACTTCTTGCCGTTGATCTCTTCGATCTTGGCAACGTACTCCATGACCTGACCCATGATCTCGTCGTTGATCTGACGGCCGTCTTCATAGTACTGCGTGCAGGCTTCGGTGGTGATGGTGAAGCCCTGCGGTACCGGCAGGCCGATGTTGGTCATTTCAGCCAGGTTGGCGCCTTTGCCGCCCAAGAGGTTCCGCATGGTCGCGTTGCCTTCGCTGAAGAGGTAAACCCATTTTCTCATACAATATTTCCTCCTGAAATAAATGTGCTATTTTTCTTTGAAACGGCGGAAGTTCTCCCTATAGACCGCCCCATTAATTTGCCGCGGAATATTATAGCATAAAGGTTGAAAAAAGGGAACGCCCCGCGCCATCTATTTTTGAGTTAGATGCGCGGGGCGCTTAAGATTTTTAGGATATTTCCGAAGTGCATGCGGACACTGTGATCCGTCAGTTCTCTACGTTCTTCATGGCCTTGGCGGACTGGCGGAGGACTTCGTCTACGCGGGCCTCGGGAATGCCCAGGCGCTCGGAGATCTGAGCAGCTGTCACGGCCGTGCCCAGCTCCTCTTCCATCTCTTTGACCGTATCTAAGATGCGGTTGGACAGGCTTACCAGCTGAGTTTCCGTGCGCTCGTAGGCGCCTTCTTCTTTGAGCAGCGCCTTGATGGCTCCGCGGATATCCTTCTCCAGCGTTTCCGCGAGATCCGCCGCCCCGTCAAAGCGGCTTACGCTCTCCCACAGAGCCAGATTCCCCTCCTGGATCAGATCCGAAAGCGGCAGGCCGCGCCCCGCGTAGTCCTTGGCGATCTGCATGACCCAGCGGAGATTTCCTTCCGTCAGGCGCTCGGCGGCTTTGTGACGGGCTGCGGCATCCTCCGCCAGCAGGATCGCGGTCAGCTCCGCCTCTTCCTGCCGGCTTAAGGGCGCAATGGCGGCCAGATCTTCTTCGTAGAAGTCCAGGAGCTTCTGATCCGCCTCGGAATCCGCACCGCCCCAGGTTTCGGCGGCCAGGTCGTTCATATTCACGTCATCCGTTTCCGAAGGTTCGTAGTCCGCAAGGGAAATGTTCTCGGACGCCATAAAGTCGTAGATCTGGCGGATCTGGCTGTCGCTTAAATCCGCGTTTCCAAAGGCACGCAACACGTCCGACACCTCCACGGTGCCGTTCTTCAGGAAAGCGATATTGCGCAGGGCGGAAAAGCCCTTTTCCAGAGAGTTCGTTGTTTTTTTCATAAAAACCTCATCGGATATGCGGAAGGATCCCTTCCCGGCAGGCGGGAAAAGATCCTTCTGCTTGCAGCATTTTAAGCGGATCGCTTACGCGCGGGACAGATATTCGCCGGTACGGGTATCGATCTTGATCTTGTCTCCCTGGTTGACGAACAGCGGGACCGCGACCTGCGCGCCGGTCTCTACGATGGCGGGCTTGGTGGCGCCGGTCGCCGTGTTGCCCTTGAAGCCGGGCTCGGTGTCGGTGATCTCCAGCTCCACGAACAGAGGCGGTTCCACGGAGAAAACGCTGCCCTTGTAGGAGCAGATGCGGCACTCTTCGTTCTCTTTCACGAACTTTAAGGAATCGCCGATCTGATCTTTGTTCAGCGCGATCTGCTCGAAGGTCTCGTTGTCCATGAAATAGAACATGTCGCCGTCGTTGTACAGATACTGCATGGCCTTGCGGTCGATGATCGCATTCTCAAAACGGTCGGTCGGACGGAAAGAAGTTTCCACCACGCCGCCGCTGATGATGTTCTTTAACTTCGTGCGGACGAAAGCGGCTCCCTTGCCGGGCTTTACGTGCTGGAATTCAATGATCTGCCACACGCCGCCATCCCACTCGATGGTAATACCGTTTTTGAAATCACCTGCTGATACCATAAAATCCTCCTTGGGGTGGTAAAATATTACAAAATGGATGTATTCGCGGGTCGTCGCCGCATTAACGGAAATATTTTACTTGATTCCTTTCCGGAATGCAAGCCCTCATTTCTTTTTATTTTGATCCATTTTTTCAATTTCTTTGACAAAGGTCTTTACGTCCTTGAATTCGCGGTACACCGAGGCGAAGCGCACGTAGGCCACGTCGTCCGTCGCCTTCAGTTTTTCCATGACCTTCTCGCCGATGACCGTGGACGGGATCTCCCGCTCGTCGCCGGCCGTCAGCTCGTTTTCGATCTCGTCCGCCAGCCGCAGGATGGTATCCACGGAGACCGGCCGCTTGTGACAGGCCAGCAGCATGCCCTTTTCGATCTTCGTCCGGTCGAATTCCTCGCGTACGCCGTCCTTTTTGACCACCATCAGCGGGATCGCCTCCACGCGTTCGTAGGTGGTAAAGCGCCGGTCGCAGACGATGCACTGACGGCGTCTGCGGATCGCGCCGCCTTCACAGGGGCGGGAATCGATGACCTTGGTATCTTCCGCATTACAGTAGGGACACTTCATGTCGGGCTCCTTTCTCGCGGTTTACGCCTGGTTCGTGCCAAACTCCGCAAGCTTTAAGCCGGGATTGCGGTCCAGCACCATGCCGGGGCTCCAGCTGTTCGCAAAGAGCAGCAGGGGATTGCCCTTTAAGTCCATAACACGCTTCATGTCCGAGGTGCCCTGGATGCTCTCGGGCGCCGTCGGACTTACGATCCAGCGGATGTATTCGTACGGAAGCATTTCGAGCCCTGCTTCCACGTTGTATTCGTTCTTCAGGCGGAACATGAGGACGTCGAACTGCAGGACGCCCACGACGCCCACGATGATCTCCTCCATGCCGCCCTTCATTTCCTGGAAGATCTGAATGGCGCCCTCCTGCGCAATCTGCGAGACGCCCTTTAAAAACTGCTTGCGCTTCATGGTGTCCACCTGGCGGAGCCTTGCAAAATGCTCCGGTGCGAAGGTCGGGATGCCTTCGAAGCGGTACTTTTCATCGGAGAGGCAGAGCGTGTCGCCGATGGAGAACACGCCCGGATCGAACACGCCGATGATGTCTCCCGCGTAGGCTTCCTCCACGATGGTACGCTCCTGCGCCATCATCTGCGTGGACTGAGACAGGCGGATCTTCCGGCCGCCCTGCACGTGGTTGACCTCCATGCCGGCCTCGTAGCGGCCGGAGCAGATGCGCATGAAGGCGATGCGGTCGCGGTGCGCCTTGTTCATGTTGGCCTGGATCTTGAAGACGAAGGCCGAGAAGGGCTGCTCCACGGGGTCGATGAGGCCCCCGCTGGAATTGTGCGCGCCGGGCGCCGGCGCCATCTGAAGGAAGTGCTCCAGGAAGGTCTGCACGCCGAAATTGGTGAGCGCCGAGCCGAAGAACACGGGGCTTAAGATTCCCTCCGCGACGGCTTCCTCGTCCATCTCCGCCACCGCGTCCAGCATCTCCAGATCGTCCAGGAGCTGGTCCATGGCCGGCCCGCCGATCTTCTCCCGGGTCTTAGGATCCGCCGGATCGAGTGTCTCGGTCGCGATCTCCCGCTGGCCGGCGCCTTCCGCCTTGAAGGTGGTGATGCACTTTCTGTCGCGCTCGTAGATGCCTTTAAAGTTCTTGCCGGAGCCTAAGGGCCAGTTCACCGGGCAGGTGGCGATGCCGAGCACGTGCTCGATATCGTCCAGCAGCTCGAAGGGATCCTTGGCCTCCCGGTCCAGCTTGTTGATGAAGGTGAAGATCGGGATGTGCCGCATCACGCAGACCTTGAACAGCTTGATGGTCTGCGCCTCGACGCCCTTGGAAGCGTCGATGACCATGACCGCGCAGTCCGCCGCCATCAGGGTCCGGTAGGTATCCTCCGAAAAATCCTGGTGGCCGGGCGTGTCCAGGATGTTCACACACAGGCCGTTATAGTGGAACTGCAGGACGGAGCTCGTGACCGAGATGCCTCTTTCCTTTTCGATCTCCATCCAGTCGGAGACCGCGTGGCGCGCGGTCTTGCGTCCCTTGACGGAACCGGCCAGATTGATGGCGCCGCCGTAGAGCAGGAACTTCTCCGTCAGCGTGGTCTTGCCCGCGTCGGGGTGCGATATGATGGCGAAGGTCCGCCGTTTTTCGATTTCTTCACGTAATGACATTACTTCTTCACCAGTGCTTCCGCGATGTTCATGGCCTGGTCGCCGCAGCGCTCCAGATCCGTGCACATATCCGCAAAGATCACGCCGCCTAAGGGATCGCAGACCGATACCATCAGGCGGTCGATGTGATTCTGAATAAACTGCTCCTGCAGGTCGTCGATCTCCTGCTCCTTCTCTTCCGTTTCGGCCAGCAGCTCGGGGCTCTCCTCCTCAAAGGTCCGCATGGCGCGGTCCAGGTTTTCCATCACCTTGCCGGAGAGCGTCTTCAGCTCGCCCATCGCGATCTCGGAGATCGTCACCTTCGCGGCCTTCATGCGGTCCGCAAACTCGATGATGTTTTCCGCGTGGTCGCTGATGCGCTCGAAGTTGGAGACCGTCAGGATCATGCGGGAGAGACGGAACACGTCCTTGTCCGAAAGGGGCAGAGCCCGCAGCCCCACCAGCTTGTCCTCGATGGTCTTGTTCAGGTAGTCGACGGTCTCCTCCGTCTCCTCCACCTGCGCGAAGAGCTCAGACTTCGCCGGGTGGAAGAAGAATTCGATGGACGCCGCCAGGTTGTCGCGGGCGATCTTCCCCATGCGGGTCAGCTCCCGCTTGGCCTGCTGCATGGCGACCGCCGGAATGCTTTTCACGTTGATATTGGCCAGATACACCAGGCGCCTGTCTTCCAGGGCCTGCTGCTCGCTCGCCTTAAGAGGAACGGTCTTCTCCGCCAGCTTCACGATCTTCTCCGCGAACGGACTTAAGACCAGCACCGCGAAGATGGCAAAGATGGTATGCGTATTCGCGACCTGGCGGGCAATATCGTTCGGCGAGAGCGCCTGGATCCAGCTTAAGACCGTCGGGAAGATCAGCACGATGGAGGTTAAAAGCGCTCCGCGGATCAGGTTGAAGTAGAGGTTTAAAAGCGCCGTGCGCTTGCCGTTGCGGCCCGTGGTCAGGGAGGCCAGGAAGTTCGGCATCACCGAGCCGATAGCCGCGCCGATGATCAGGAACACGCAGTCGGTATAGCTCAGCATGCCCTCGACCGCAAACGCCTGGAAGATGACGATCGACGAGGACGAGCTCTGCAGCAGCGCCGTAAACAGGATGCCGAAGAGGATCGCCAGCGCCGGATTGTCCAGCACGCTGATGGCCTGCTTGAAGGCGCTGCTCTTAGCCAGGAGGGCGATGGCGCTCTTTAAGATCCCGATGCCCACGAAGAGCATGCCGAAGCCGAGGATCACCTTGCCGATGTTCTGCACAAGGGATTTCTTCGCGAAAAGCGCCATCACGCAGCCGATAAAGAGCAGGAAAGGCGCATAGCTCACCAGATCGAAGGCCGTGATCTGCGCGGTGACCGTGGTACCGATATTGGCGCCCATGATCACGCCGACGGCCTGTGACAGGTTCATCAGAGCCGAATCCACGAAGCCGATGACCATCATGTCCGTAGCCGAGGAGCTCTGGATCAGCATGGTCACCAGGATGCCGATCAGGATCGCGGTGATGCGCTTTCCGGCCACCTTTTCCAGGATCGTCCGCATTTTGTCGCCGGCGGCGTTCTTAAGGCCCGTGGACATGATGGACATGCCGTACAGGAACAGGCCGATGCCGCCGAAGAAAGATAAAACCGAAGTCAGACTCATAGCATTGTAAGCCGGTGGTTCTTTTTCCTTTCCTTTAGTTCTCCGTCCGGGTCATGGTATAGACCTTTCCGTCCTTCGTATTGTACAGTTCGATGGTATCCAGCCCGACGATGGTGATGTCGCAGATCCGGTAGGTTTCGTTGCCGTCTTCATCCATCACGCTAAGGCCTAAGGAAACCGCATCCAGATAGCTGCCGACCGGAGCCCAGGGCAGTTCATAGTGCAGCGTGAAGTGGCCGTCCTCGTGGCGCGTCATGGAGATGAGTTCGCCTTCCGTCCCGGTCGTCCAGACGCCTTCCAGGAAGGCCATCAGCGGATAGCGGTCGGAGCAGAAAGCCTGCATATCCGGACGCAGCGGCCAGAGAAGGCGGATATCCTCTATCGTCGGCAGCGTTTCGATGACCGGATCCAGGAGGAAATCGACGTAGTTGACAAAAGCGTCCGCGACCGGATCGTCCATGCCGGCGAACTGCGTCTGCATCATGACCAGCAGGGCCTGCATCTCCGGCGCCCGGTAGACCACCCGCTGTCCGTCCTTATAAACGACCATGTCGTAGGTCTTTTCGACCACATAGTCGAGGAGCATCTTCTGCTGCTCGCTGCTTAAGCTGACGACCTCGTTCATGCGCTCGGCAAAGCCCATGCAGAGCTCGCTGTCCGAGTCGATGATATACGCGTACCAGAGCAGGATGATCTTGTCCAGATAATCCGGCGCCTCCATATAATCCCCCATTTCGGCCAGTTCCCGGTAGACGGATTCGAATTCGTCCGGGGTGAAAGCGTTTGCCTCGTACAGCGCGTTGATCTTATCGATGACCGCCTGATAGCCGATGTCGGCGAGCATCGCCCGGCTGTCCTTGTAGTCGCCCAATTCTTTAAAGATCTCGCAGGCCTTTTCCGTCTCGCCGGCTTCCGCCAGAGCCCGCGCCTTGCCGTACTTGGCTTCCTTCAGATGCTCCTCATCATTCTGGTAGGCCCCGATTTCTTCGTACAGGGCGATGGCCTTGTCGAATTCGGCGTGGGTCAGATAGCCGTAGGCGATCTCGCTCTTCAACGGCAGGAAGTCGAAATAGGAGCCGTCCAACCTGTTCATGAAGTCCAGGGCTTCGTCATATTTCAGCATTGCGATCAGGGAGATGATCTTGTCCTCCGCCTGATCCAGCGGGCTCACGTAATAAGAGAAGCTCTCATACAGGCTATTGATGCGGTCGGCGTCCATAGCCTCCACGCTCTGCTTCATCGCCTCCGTCACGGTTTCGGAAAGGAGCCCGGAACCGTCCAGCCTGTAGTAAACGGCGTTGTACAGGGAGAGCACGGCCTCATCCTTCTTTTCCGCCAGAAGCGCCTGCATTTTCCCTTTTACGGCCTCTTCGTACGGCGCTTTATCGCCGAGCTGATAGGAGAAGTTGTCCAGGACCGCCTCAAGCTTTGCATCGTCGCCCGCTTCCAGCTGTTTCGTGAAGTTTTCCAGCAGCGCCGCGCCGATATCCAGATCCAGCTCCTCGAAGACGTCCAGCACCGTAACGGCCTGCGCATAGTCGTCCTGTTCCAGAAGCGAGCTGATCTTTGTGCCCAGGATATCGTAGACAAAGCCCGCGTCCGGGATCTTGATCCGGAACGTCTTCAGCAGTCTGTCAGCGTCCGTGTAGCGTCCCTCGCCGATCAGTTCGCTGAAGCTTTTGCTCAGGCCTTCCGTCACGAAGGAAAGATCCACCTTGTCCTGGAACGTGTCCAGCAGCTCTTCCGCCGCCGAAGCATCCTCCGATTTTCCGGTGCTCATCAGCTCCGTAAAGCGGGACTTGACAGCTTCCTCCAGATCGCCGATATAGCCGCTCAGTTCCTCGCTCATGCTCTTGGCGTCGGCCGGAGCGGAACGGAGCAGGGCGGCAAAGGCGGACTGCGCCTCCTTCGTAAAGGCGCTCGTATCCATCTCCTGGTTGGCGATGTTCTTAAGGCTCTTGACGGCGCGGCTGTATTTGCCGCTCTTCAGCTCGCCGAGCGCTTTCTGCAGCAGGCATTCGTCGATCTTCGCCGGGGCGTCCTTGTAGTCGCCCAGCGCTTCGAAGGCGTCGATGGCGTCCGCATACTCGCCGGCTTTCATCAGTTCCTCCGCCGCCTTGTAATCGTTCTGGGGCTTCAGAATCATGAAGTAGGCCGCCGCCGCGCCGCCCGCGAGCAGCAGAAATGCGATAAGCCCGATGATCAGGCCCTTGGCCGATTTCTTCTTTTTCGGCTCTTCCACCGTGATGCTTTCGTATAAAGGATCCGTCTCAGCCGGCGCAGCCGGGATCTCCTGAGGAGCGGCTTCGGCCGGCGCGGAAAACGCCTCCTGCGGAGCATCTTCGACAGGCGCGGCGGGGATCTCCTCCGTCACAGGCGCTTCCGCGGCCGCCTGCACTTCCGATACGAAAGCCGGCTCAGCCGCCGCTTCCACGGCGCCCGCCGTCGCAGCCGCCACCTCGGCTACATTCATGCGCAGCCCGCAGTATTTGCAAAAAATGAATTCCTTTTCTTCCGGTACTTCCTGCGCTCTTCCGCAGACGGGACATAACAAACGGATCATACAGAATACCTCCGCACTAAAGTCGGGCCTATACAAACCCATTATGAAATATAATGCCCCGGGGCCCGAAAGTCAATGAAAGGCGGCGAAAATGACAAAAAAAGAGGACGAAAAGCACGCTCCCGCCGTTTTTCCGCCTTTAAAAAAGGCGTCCGCCGTTTTCAGCAGACGTCCTTCTCTAAAGGCCCGTGATTCAGTTTTTTCCCGCCCGGTTTTTCAGCCGGTCCGCCAGCACGGTCAGCATAAAGCCGCTCATGGCCAGCAGGAAAATATAGATTTTCCCTGCCAGACTGGAATAGACGGAAAGCAGACGGCCGAGCAGCGGGATCCGGAAGCTGAGCTTCCCGATCAGCGCCCCGTAGGAGACCGGATCGGGATCGTTCTCCGCATTCGCGTCGCCCTTCGTGATAAAATCCCCCTCCACGCTGCGGTTGCGGACGACGCGGTGCGTGACGACCGAACCGTTGGACAGGAAAGCGATGATATCTCCCGCCTCCACTTCCTCCGGCGGGACCTGCCGGGTATAGATCAGTGTCCCCTCCTTAAGCGCCGGCTCCATGCTGGGACTGACGACGGTATAGATCTCATAGCCGAACAGGCGGGGAAGGGAAAGCGGCAGGGCCGTCAGGATCACGGCCAGAAGGATCAGGATCCCGAGCGTCCTGCAAAGAGCGGGAAGCCATTTCCCGCTCTTTTTTCGATTGCTTTTCGTATCAGGCTTCATGGCTCTTCCGTTTCTTCCGTACGGCCAGCACCGCCGTTCCCGCCGCCAGAGCGGCTGCGGAAAGGCCGACGATCAGCCAGGGGCCGGGACTGCTTTTCTCCGGAACGGAAGCGGCGGGGGGAACGCTCACGGCATCCAGGTCGAGGAGCTCCGCCGGAGGGGCAAGCGCCGTAACCGCTTCGACCGATTCGTACTGCACGGCCGTTTCGGCGGCCTGCGCCATCTGTGCCGTGGGCTCAGCCGGCTCGTTCTTTGCGCCGGCGGCCGCCGTCGTTTCTTCCGTTTCCGCCGCCGAAGTGTCTGCCGGCGTTTCTTCCGGAGCGGTCTCCGCCGGCGGCGCCGCCGTGCTTTCCGCCGCTGTGGAAGCCGCCGCCTGGCTCTGCGGCGCGGGGATCTTCGTATAGACGAAGTCAAACACGTTGTCTTCCGCCTTATCCGTCAGGGTCTTGGTCAGGTTGTAGGCCTGCGGCTGCCAACCCTCGATATAGATATACGCGACAACGGGCTTATCGCCCTCGTTGCCGTAATAGGTCTCGCTTTCGGCCAGACGGTTTCCGGCGCCGTCCACGTAATTGGCGGTATAGGCGACCGCGCTGCCGAGCACGCCGTAAGCCACCACGTAGTCGATGTCCCGCGTTACAAGGAAGGACGTGGGCCCTACCTCGCTATTGTCATGACCCGCCTCGCGGATGCCTTTTACGTAATACTTGCTGCCTTCCTTCAGGCTGACCTGGTTCAGGCTGAAATTGATGCGGTCTCCGTAGCTCAGGCTGTCGTAGACGAGCACGTCGGAGCCGTCCGCAAACGTTCCCTGCGCGCCGGCATAGATCCGGACGGTGTAGGTGTAGCTGTTTTTCGCAGCCGCAGGGACAAGGAGGCCGCCCGTCAGGATCAGGCAGAGGACGAGGCAGAAAATCCTGATCTTCTTCATTTCTCTTCCTCCTCCCGGCGTTTCTTTCTCCCGCGGAGCAGCAGGAACAGCAGAAGTCCCCCGCTTACGAGCATCACGCCGGACCAGATCCACAGATCCGGCTTTTCACCCGTATCCACGATGACCGTGGAGCCGTCCGCTTTCCTGATCTCCGCCGCAAAGCGGAGCTGTACGTCCGCCTTCGTGTTCTGATAGCTGTTGCCCTGGGATTCGCCGTCCAGGGTCAGCCGCACCGTGACTTTTCCGCTCTTCCCGGAGGAGAGCTCGTCCAGATAAAAGAAGTTCTTCAGGGCGGTATCCGCGCCGTGAAGGCCCTCGCCGTCCGGGACCTTCTCGCTGCCCTCCCCGCCTATGGTCTCGGAGCTGTACAGGATCTTTTCCGTCCCGCCGGTGGGGGTATAGGTCAGCAGATATTCATAGGCGCCGCCGGAAGCCGCATCGCTTCGGTCTTCGAGCGAATAGAGGATCTCGTTGGAGAGATACCATGCGGCGGACTGCGCGTATTCCTGGATGATCGTCACGGTAAAGACGGCCGTATCGCCGGGTTCCATGGCGTCCACGATCTTATCGATATCCGAGGAGGTAAAGTTGCTGCGCATCTTCCCGTTCGCATCCAGCACGACCTGCCAGCCTTCGCCGCCGGAATACTCTTCCGCAAACGCCGTCAGGCCAAATAAAAGCAGGACAGTAAGGATCAGAGGCAGAACAGATCTAAGCTTTTTCATCAGTCAGCCTCCTTTAAGGACAGTACGCCGTCCTTCGCGCTCACCCGCTGTCCCCAGGCAGAAAGGATGGCCGCCTCTGCGCTGTGCGTCTGCACGCCGTCCGCGCGGGCCTCCACCATGAACTGACAGCCGTCGTAGTCGTACGTCCGGCGGATCACGGTGAAGCCGTCCTTTTCCGTCCGGGTCTCCGTCACGGCGTCCGCCAGCGACGGATCCAGCTTCAGAAAATCGCTGAAGGGATCGGTCTTTTCTCCGCTCTTTAAGCTCAGCCGGTAGTAAAGGACCGTCCGCTCCGGCGTGGAGGACGCTTCGTCGATCAGCCAGTTTTCGCCCGGCGTTAAGTGAAGGCCGATCAGGGCCGGAGAAAGTTCCGTATTTTTGTTTCCCTCCGCATCCAGCCAGTACAGGTACAGGCTGACGCGGACGTACATATCCGAACCGCCGAGGTTGACGAGCGCGAGGGCTTCCGGATACTCCTGTCCGGGCCGGATCTGCTCTCCTTCCGCCGTCAGCTTTTTTAAGAGGATGTGGTCCTCATCCACCCGCTCGCCGTTTTCCAGCAGGCCGATGTCGATGTGCTTCATCTCCACCTGATAGACGCGCCGTTCGGAGAAAGCCGTGAGCGCGGCCCGGGCCGTGCCGATGCCGCCTGCGATCAGAAGGCCGGCCGCCAGGATAAACAAAAGAACCGTCGCCTTGGGAGACTTCAGAAACTGCTTCAGCTTCTTCATTGGGTGCCTCCCTTCTCCGGCTGCGCCGTCCAGTCCGCGTACGGCGTGCCGTCCGCCTTAAAGAGCGCCCGGCTGCACTCGTACACCACGATCACGTTGAAATCCGTGCCGGCGACGGCGCCCACCGGCAGCTTCACGACCTTGACGAGCAGCTCGGCCGTGCTTTCTCCCGCGGAAAGGACCGTCCCGCAGTACCACCAGCCGTCCCCGCCGTCGGTCCAGCTGCCGTCCTCGCTGAGGATCAGCAGTTCCACGCTTTCATCGGCAAAGACGCGCGCACGGACGAAGACGGGTTCGGAATCGTCTTCCGCTTTCACCGTCACGTGCTTGGTCCAGGCGGAGAACTCCTCCAGGATCTCGTTTACCGAGCCCATTATCAGGGTCCGGCCGCCTTTCGCCCAGGCGTTGCTGGTAAAGTAGGCCGAAGCGCCTCCCAGCCGGGTCATCAGGACCAGCAGCAGCGCCAGGCCGCAAAGAATCAAAGATGCTTTTTTCTTCATGGCGCCTCCTGCTTTCCGCTGCTGTCAGCCCGCTTTTCCCAGATCCAGCCGTCTTCGCCGAGCGTGAAATGATTCTCCACGCCGTGGCCGCTGCGGCCGGTATCCGAATATTCATTGGCAAATCCGGCGGATACCAGCGCATCCGCCTCGATGATCACCGTCTTTGAAGTATCGCCGACGGCTGTATAGACGGCGCCGCCGTAGATCTCCCGGATCTCGACCGAAGCGCCGGCAGGGATCCCCCGGATGACCAGGCTCTTTATCCCGGCGTCCGTGAAATTCAGGGAATACACCCTGGCAGGGCTCTTTACGCCGTCCAGCGTGACCGTCACGGAGAAGATAAACAGCGCGTTCTCCGGCGCCAGATAGCTTTTCAGCGTCTTCACGATCTTAAGATCGCCCAGCCGTCTTTCGCGGGAAGCCTTTAAGACGCATTCGGTCCCATACAGCCATTCTCCGCTGCCGGCGGTGTTGATGTTGCCGTTCTCGTCCGGTTCCTTCGTGGGCAGCGCGATCAGCTCCGGCTCAAACTGATATTCATACAGGGCGGAACGTGCCGTGGAGACCAGCACCGTCTTTCCGTCCTCATCTTTGATCTCTTTGAAGTAATCCGTCAGCGCCGCGCCGTGGGCTATCGCCACGTAAACGCCGGCGGGAAGGTCCGTCATTTCGCTGCCGGCCGCCGCGCTGGCTGCCGGCGTGAGGGAAGAAAGCTTCTCCCGCACGATCTGTCCGGCCTCGGCCGCCAGGCGTTCCCAGCTTTCGGTATCGGACTGATCGGAAATCCGCATGCCTGCGAAAGCACCGGCGCTTTCATAGCGGAGCGTATCGTGGCCGGGCACGGCCTTTGCTTCCGCGACCTTGTACAGATCTACCTGTACGCCGGCGGAAGCGGCGTCTTCCCCGAATTCGCCGCCCGGGAGAGATACCGTAAGAGAACAGCTGCGGCTTAGGTCCACCGGAGCAAAGGAGGCCAGCGCAGTCGCGGAAACAAGAGCCAGCAGCAGGACGCAGCAAAGGAGCGCAGACCGTCTGCGTACTGTCAGGCGTGCTTGCTTTTTCTTCATGTCCGGCCTCCTTTCTTTCGGCTTCGGGGAACGGATCCCGCAGCTTCCGGCTGCGGCGGATCGTCCCGGTTCGCTTCTATAGTTTCTTCCGTTCCGGCCCTGTATTTTGCGTACAGGCGGTCCGGATCCGTCTCCTCGTCTCTGCCGTAGGTCAGCCGGTCGTAGATCAGCAGGCCGGTCAGAAAAACGAAGAGCAGCGGAATCCCCACGGCGGGGATGGTGATATACGTCGGGATCTTGGTGGCGCCGGGATCGACCGTGATGCGCTTTTCTTCTTCGGCATTAGCGATCCGCCGGCCCCGCACCAGCATGCGGTGCGTGTTGATCCCGTACGGGGTGCAGGTCAGGAGCGTCATATAGTCCTGTCCTTCAACGATGGCAAGGTCCTGGATCTCGTCCGGCTTCACGATCCGGATCTGATCCACCTGGTAGGTCAGGGTCTGGTTCAGCACCGTGACCAGGAAGACGTCGCCGACCGTCATCTTATCCAGATCCGTGAACAGTCTGGCGGAGGGAAGTCCCCGGTGGCCCGAGACCACCGCATGGGTGCTTTCGCCGCCGACGGGGAGCGAGGTCCATTCCAGATGTCCGACGGCCACCTGCAGCGCCGCCTCTTCCGTTCCGTGATAGATCGGCAGATTGACGCCGATAACGGGGATCTGCAGATAACCGAGGATCCCGGTTCCCGAAACGTCCAGCAGGCTGCGGTACAGCGCCTTCTCCTCTTCCGTCATCAGAAGGCGGTTCTCTTTTTTAGCGAGCGCCTCGTTATAGGCGGCGGCCCGGGCGAGCATCTCGCGGGTCTTCTCATCGTCCGCGCTTTCCACCTGCTCCACGTAGGAAGCGATGGCACGGGACTGATGCAGGGAGTTCCACCAGTCGCTGACGGTCGGGTAGGCCATAATGCCGATCCCCAGAAACAGCGCCAGCACCAGCAGAACGGTCGGCAGGGCAGACTTCTTTTTCTTTTTTGTCTGTTTCCCTTCCGCCATGGCCCGCGTTCCGACTCCTTCTTCCTGAAATAGACCGCTTTGCGGCTGCTTAACCGCGGTTCATCCGGCGGCGGACCACCAGCGCCAGGCCGGCGCCGACGATCAGGATGCCGCCGACGATCGTAAAGATCTTCGTACCGATACCGCCGGTGGACGGCAGCTCGGTGCCGGAATTATTTTCAATAGGGATGCGAGTCCCGTTCCCATCGTCTACCGTTACATCCACTTCTTCCGTCAGCTTGTTATAGCCGCTGGGCGGAGTGATCTCAGCCAGCGTATAGTCATCATCCGTATCCACGCCCCAGATCACGATATCGCCCGAGGCTACGGTGGTAAAGGTATCCACGCCGGTCTCATTAGGCATCGCCACACGGTAGTTGTTGTCGTCGATTTTGATCAGCGGTACCACCGTGCCGGCCTTCTTCAGGGAGAAGACCGCGCCGGCCAGGTTGTCCGTGGAATTTTTCGCATGCTTGAACACGGAGAATTTATGCGTCGTGGTCGAGGTTGAATCCTCTGTACTTTCAGTTGCATCACCGAAAGAGATGTGCGTTTTATTGTACTGCGTCTCGATTGCGATTCCATCAGAGCCAGAAACTACAGCCGTCTCATTCAGGGTGGCGGTATAAGTAATTTCATATTTTATGAACCCATCCGTTCCGAAATCAAGGCTGTCGATCCAGGACTGGGTAAAGGTGATATCAAAGGTATCGCCGTCAGTCGTTTCTTCATTGACTGTATATTCCGTGCCTTTGGTAAGGCCCTCGATGGCGACGCTCCCGGCCGTGTAAGTCAGGCCGGCATCCATTTTATCGTGCACCACAACGTTGCGGGTGCCTTTCACGATATTGACCGTAGATTTAAACTCTACAACATCGCCGATTTGGGCATCATTGTCAGTAGCGTAGTCATCGGCGCTATCTTCTTTCACCTCTTTTTCAATGGTGTTTTCCGGGTTCTTTTCATTGATCGTGACCGCAGCACTGTCCGGCGTAGTCTCCGTCATGGCGATAGTACCCAAGGTGGAGGTGATCAGCCAATAGCCATCTGCCAGACCGGAAAAGACTGCCGTTGTTTCACCATCTCCCACAATCACAGTCTGTGTAGGTGCCGGCTTGCCGCTCCATGCTGCCGCCGCTTTGGCAAGAGCCTCCGCATCGGAATCGATGATGGCCGTTACGTAGCCGGCTTCATTAACCGTAATGTACGAATGGCCGTCGCCGCCCTCGGCAAAGAAGGCGGCCCAGTCTGCGTTGACCGTGTAAGAATACGCGGTCGGGGCCGACTCGTCGTTCACCGTCAGGTCGAACAACTTGTAAAGTTCGTAGGTCTCACCGGGCTTCGCATTATTGACGGTAATGCTGTCGTTCTTACTTGATGCCTGGGGATCCTGTCCGGTTCCCGAAGCAAAGGCTGTCAGGCCCACGGTCAGGATCATGACCAGGGTCATCAGCAGGGCTGAAACTGTACCAAATTTCTTCATTGTTCTGCGCTCCTTTTCTGATTTGGTATCTTATTTGCTGTATGTCGTCGCCCGTACCGGGCTGTTTCTTCTGTTATTTATTCCTGTTCTTCCGCCGGGCCGATCTCAAAGATGATCCGGCTTCCGCCTTCCGCATCCGCCTGTTCCACCAGGCTGGCGTTCCCTTCGCGGTCGATGGAGATCACGAGCGGGGAGTCCGTTCCTTCCGTTTCCTCCAGCTGAACGGTGATCCGTACCAGCGCCTTCGGGACGATCGCTTCGCCCGTCTTCGTGAGGAAGGTGAACTCCAGGGCCTGCAGCCGCAGGAACTCCGGCGGGATCGCTTCCGAGACCGATTCGGGCAGTTCCTCGGAGATCACTTCCCGTACCTCCATGCGGGTCCCATCGGGGAAGGCGCCTTCGGCTGCCTCCGCCAGGACCGTCAGGCCTTCCAGGCTGACGCTGAAGCTCTGCGCCGGATATGCTTCCGCTTCGTTAGGCTCAGACTCTGTCACTTCAGGTTCCGTCGTTTCCGGTACCGTCTCTTCCGGCTCGCTGGTTTCAGGTTCCGTCGTTTCGGGCTCCGTCTCTTCAGGCACTGTCTCTTCGGGCTCGGTGGTTTCGGGTTCCGTTTCTTCCGGAACTGTTGTCTCGGGTTCGGTGGTTTCCGGTTCCGTCGTTTCGGGTTCTGTCTCTTCAGGCTCTGTCGTTTCAGGCTCGGTCGCTTCCGGTTCCGTTTCTTCCGGAGCTGTTGTCTCAGGCTCGGTGGTCTCAGGTTCCGTCTCTTCCGGCTCCGTAGTCTCCGGTTCTGTCTCTTCAGGAACTGTCGTCTCCGGTTCGGGGGCTTCAGGTTCCGTCGTTTCAGGCTCCGTGACCTCCGGCTCGGTCGTCTCCGGTTCTGTCGTTTCAGGTTCCGTTTCTTCCGGCTCTGTCACCTCGGGTTCGATGGTTTCCGGCTCTGTCTCTTCAGGCAATGTCGTGTCAAGCTCGGTTTCTACCGGTTCCGTCACCTCGGCTTCCGTCGTCTCCGGCTCCGTATTCTCTTCGCTTTCCGGCTCGGTCACGAAGCGGAAGCAGAGATCGTCGTGCGCATGTTCTCTGAGTTCTATCTTCCCGCAGATCAGCGCCCCGTTTTCGTCCCGGCAGGCGGCCGTATGCACGTGCAGTTCCGTAGGCTCGGTGCAGATCAGCGTTCCGTCTTCCGCGTAACAACTTTCGCCGTGAACGTGCAGGCTTCTCTCCGGGATCGGGCAGACCAGCCGGCCGCTCCTGTCGCAGCAGGACGCCTTGTGCTCATGGATCACGTAATCCGCATAGCCGCAGATCAGCCTTCCTTCGGCATCATAGCAGGCTTCCGAATGCTGATGGACCGTATACGTACAGGCCAGTTCCCGTTCCTGTCCGACCATCGCGAGGCCGGACCTTGTCAGGACGGCGGTTGTTCCCGTACCGACCAGCAGGGCCAGTCCCAGGAAGACCGCCATCCAGCGGCGGTGTTTCCGCCGGGATTCCAGCATCTTCTTTAAGCGTTCTTCCACTCTTCCTTTCAGGGTAACCGCCTCCTTTCTCTTAAAAATCTGTTATTCTTCCGTTTGGTGCCGCCGGCCCTACCGGACCCGGCCGAAGCCGCTTAAGGGCCACACCCGGAAGATGATCTTTCCGATGATCATCTCGTCGCTGATGCATCCCACCGTCGTATGACGGCTGTCGATGCTGGTGGAGCGATGGTCCCCCATCACAAAATACCTGGCGTCGGGGACCTGGTAAGGCAGTTCGATGTCGGTTTCCCCGAACGCCTTCTCGCTTAAGTACGTTTCCTCGAGGGGCTGTCCGTCGATATAGACGGTTCCGGTCTCATCCAGATTGACCCACTGTCCCTCGGTCGCAATGACCCGTTTGATCAGGATCGTATTGTTGTAGTAAAAGGCAATCACGTCTCCCTGCTTTAAGTTCCGGTGCAGGGCGATGACGATATCGCCGTCGTTCAAGGTGTCCGACATGGAGCTGCCCAGGATCTGCAGCATCGGCAGGACCAGCACAGCGACCAGGACCGCCAGCGCCGCGACCACGACCAGATAGAACACCGTGCCGCGGAAGACCTTGCCGAAGCGCTTCCTGTACTGGACCTTGTCCAGCTCCTTCTCCAGCTGGTCCACCGAAGGGAAGGTCCGCTCTTCGATCTTCATGGCTTTCCGCCCTCCCGGGAGCCTTCCTGCGGGTCCGTTTCTCCGTCCAGGCGGCGGATCAGGCGGGCGATGGCGTCGTCCTTTTCCTGCAGCCGGTCCGTCAGGGCGTCCAGGCGGGCTTCTCTTTCGTCCAGCCGTTTTTTCAGGCGGTCGATCTCGGCGTCCTTCTCGTTCAGCCGGACCTTCAGACGGCTCAGCGTTTCCTCCAGGGAGGAGATCTGGATCTGCCGCTCCGTCAGCTTGTCGCTGATTTCCTGAACGTCCCGGCTCTGCAGGAGCAGAAGCTGGAGCAGATCCTGACGGCGCAGCTTGCGCAGTTCTTTTTCCGTCACGGCGCTTCCCTCCTCTTCCTTTTTCCGGACCGGATCCGCAGCATCGCGCTGGCTCCGAGGAGCAGCGCCGCGCCGGCCGCGCCGTACGCAGCCGTTCCCCTTCCGCCGGTCGCGGGAAGCTCGTAGCCGGAGGCGTTCGGCACGGTGATCCGGTAGAGATCCTCCGCCTGCACGTAGGTCACGGTGTACGGAGCCGCCATGACGACGTTGTCCGTTATGATGCTGCCGGTCACCGTCAGCGTGACCGCTCCCGAGAGCAGCTGATAGCCGTCCGGCGGCGCCGTTTCGACCAGGCGGTATTCTCCGAAGAGCAGCGCGCCCAGGGACAGCAGGCCGTTTTCGTCGGTCGTGCCGGACGCGACCGCTTCGGCGCCCTCTTTCGGCGCCTGCGCCGCATCGTCATAATCCGCCGCCCGGTACAGGGCAAAGGAAGCTCCGCTTAAGGACTCGCCGCTCTCCGCGCTGACCTTCTTGAGGCCGACGTTCTTCTGCTTGCTGTTCGGGATCCCGAGGATATAGGAGACCGTTCCGGTCGCGGGATCCGTTGCCGTCTGCAGCCAGTTTTCGCAGCCGGCCGTATTCACGACGACCGTCCCGTCATTCTTAAGGGTGAAGCACAGATCGTACTGCAGCAGCTGGTAAGGGTAAGGCGCCTGCGTTTCCGTCAGGTAGTAGGTGCCGGCTCCGAGCGCCATCGTGATCTGCCGCAGGACGCCGTCGACCGTCGCGGAAGGAACGCCTTCGGCGTCGGTGATCAGATTCTCCCAGCCCTCGATGGGCAGGTAGTCCTTGACCAGCTCCCCGTTCAGGTTCGTCACCTGCCGGTACAGGGCAAAGTGCGCGCCGGCTACCGGCGTAAATTCAGCTTCATCTGCGTCACTCTTGACGACTTTCAGCAGGACGCCCCTGTTCTTAATGGTCACGGTGGCCGCCATGCCGTTCTCATTTGAGCCGTCCTGGGCGATCACTACCATGTAAAGATCGCTCTCCGGACTGAAGCTGATCTCATTGCCGGCGCTCACCGTGATCGTGATGGGCTGATCCAGCACCACGTAGTTCTGCGGCGCGGCGATCTCCGTCAGCGTATAAGTCCCTTCGGACAGGTAGGCGATGGTGATCAGGCCGTCCTCTCCGGAGGTGAAGCTCTCGGCCGCGACGGGATTTCCTTCCGCGTCGGTCAAGGTAAAGACCGCGCCGGCCAGCGGATTCCCGTTCATATCCTGCTTGTACAGCTGGATGCCCGGCCGGGAGTTCGTTACGGTATCGGTGCGGACGTTTTCGTTCTTGCCGGTAGGCTGCCCTATCGCGTAGGAAACTTTATAGCTGTAGTTATCGTTATGCGTGCCGCCGACGGGCGTTCCGCCGACGTTTAAGGTCCCGCCCGTTTCGATGGGCGTGACGCTGTCGTATCCGCTGACGACGCCGTCGGCGTTGACGAAGATCCGTCCGCCCTCGGCGACGGTGAGGATGACTTCCCGGACGATATAGTCGCTGAACGTCGTACCGTCTTCCAGCTGTTCAAAGAAAAAGTAAACGGAGGTCTCGCCGCCGGAGAGCCGCCGCACCGAATCGGCCAGCAGCTGTCCGGGCCCTCCCTGCGCATTCCTGAGGTATATGGCAAAGTAGATCGGATCGTGGGATTCCATGAAGTCCGCGTCCGTCCAGACCTTTTCCAGCGTCAGGCCCCAGCCCCGCTGGTTGCGGACCTCGATGAGCGGGGATTCATCCGCGCCCATGATCGCGCTGTAAGGAGTCCCCTGCGAGATGACGGGATCCACGTCCATCCGGTTGTAGCCGTCCGTGATCCGGCGGGTATAGCCCTTCGGCACCTCGTAGTCACGCTCTTCCACCTTGTAGAAGGTGCCGACGATAAGGTTCCGGAATTCGATGTAATGATCGGCCGGGATCTTCGTAACGGAGCCGTTCATGGAGGTGATGAAGGTGGCGGACGCCTTCTCTTCCTCGGTCAGGTCGGAATAGACGGTCTTGCCGAGCGAGGCAAAGCACTGGTTTTCCTCATCCCAGCGGCAGTAGTTGCCGTCCTCGTCCTTGACGTGGTACCGGTACATGTTGGCGGCCGGCACGTTTTCGGGATCCGTGTTTTCATTGCCCAGATAGACACGGAAGCTGAACGGCGTTTCGTTGTCGTCCGGATAGTGCAGCACCGTTACGCCGTCCGCATCGTAGAGCTTCTTGCGCACGGAAAGCGTCCGCATGGCGCCTTCCTTCACGTGGTTGTCAAACTCCACCTTGGAGCGGTTCTGCGTCGTATCCTGCGGCGTCGTATAATCCAGGCGGGCGGTCCCGTTCACGGTATTGCCGGTCGCCGTTCCCGTCAGGACGGCGCCGTTGGCCCGGACCTCGTCGTACACGTCCGGATTGACGCCGCATTCCGTCACCGTATAGGCCGTCGTGCCTTCCGGCAGCGCGATCTCGGCGGACTGGCCGGGTTTCAGGAAGAAGACGTTCTGATAGGCGACCGTGCCGCCGGCCGGCGTGAAGCTCTCCGCGAATTTGACGTTGGCCGTCGTGCCGGCATAGAAGGCGTTGTAGACGCCGTCCGTCTTCTCTTCCAGCAGATGCGCCTGCTCTCCGCCGTCGCTGCGGGTCCAGTAGCGGATCTGGTACGGGATCTCGATCAGCGAGTTGTCCGCTTCTTCCGTTCCCGACAGCTTTTTGCTTAAGATGATATGGCCCGGCTTGACCGCAGCCAGATTGAAGCGCATGTGAAGGTTGGAAGCGCCGGCGCCGCGCTCCATATAGAAGACCGTCATCGTATGGTTGGAGTAATCCTTGAAGACGTACTGGCCGGCGGCGTTCTGCTGGAAGATCTCGTCCAGCTTCGCCTCGATCTCCGACTCGGAGAGGCCGCGCGCCACGTAATTCTCGCGGAACAGCTCGATCAGCGTCGTGTTGCGCGTCCGGGCCGCCACGTTGTTGCCTTTCGCGTCGTGAACGATCAGCTCGACTTCCCCGGTGCGGAAGTTGACGTTGCCCACGGAGGCCGCGTGAACGCCGCCCAGATCCAGGATCAGCTCGCCGTCCACGTACAGCCAGAAGTCGTCGTCTCCGGAGAACTCAAAGATGATGTCGTGGCCCCAGGCGTCCAGGCCGCTGGCCGTCTGCGTGAAGCTGGCTTCCACCTGCATGCCGAAGAAGTAGTCCGCTTCGTTCTGCGGGATCAGATGCAGGTTTTCGCCTTTTCTCGGATCCGAATCCGGCAGCTCGTTGCCCAGCACGTCGGTCAGGTTCGTGACCCCGGAATAGCGGCCGGCCACGATCTGGTTGTACGGCATGAACTGGCCGTGGGTCCTCGTCTTCCTGTCATCCGTGCCGATGCCGGCCAGCTGATCGTAGACCGTAAAAGTGCCGTCCGCATTCAGGTGCGCAAAGTTCTGGGTGCTGTCGTATTCGAAGTAGCCGCTCTCGTTGTAAATGCTCTGAATAAACAGATGATTGGCAGTCGTCATGCCGCTGAACAGTTCGGCCAGCGAATGTCCTTCTCTTCCGGTTGCAGCCGTAGAAACGGGATACCCGTCGACCATATCCGTGCTGAGCATTCCGGCAGCGTTGTTGTCACGCCCGAAAAACTCCGTCTGACCGGAATCTCTGTCTTCGACGATCGGATTGTTGAAGTCCACGATCTTCATGGAGATGCCGTACTCGTTGTTGTCGATCGTCGTGACCGTCGTCAGCTCGTCGGTCTCGTCGATCGGATTCACGACGGCAAAGTAGAAGTCCTCCGCGGCCGAGAGCGGTCCCGAAGCAAGGCGGCCGTCCGCGATCCGCAGGCCGCTGTAGGTGTAATAGTAATCGTCCCAGGCGATGATCGTCGTATAGCTTTCGCCGTAGCGGCGGCCGTTTAAGTTGATACCGATCGTCGCGTCCGAAAAGACCTGGTTGTCCTTCTGCTGCGGCGCGATGTAGTTCCCGTACTGATGATTCTGCAGCTCGTAGTAATAGTTGACCGAGCCGTCGCTGTTGTGGTATTCGGTGAAATCCCAGAGAGCCGTATTGACGCGGCTGCCGATCCACTCGATGGTGTCGCCGGCGTCGTGGCAGGGGATCAGGGACCCGTCGTGGTCCACCGCAAAGAATTCATAGCGTTTCTTCGTGTCGTTCCACAGACGCACGTACAGCACCACCTGCTGTCCGTCGTATACGTTCGCCAGGTCGGAAACGCTGACCTTCTTCGCGGAGTACAGATGGAAGTCCTCTTCCGTCAGCACGGAGCGCTCCACCAGATTCAGCCAGGCCCGGTCGCCGTTCGCATTATTGCCGCTTACGGCATTGAAGCCCTTTGCGGCGTTCTGCGGCAGATTCAGGGCATAGGAGCCGACCGTAAAGTGCCATTCTCCTTTGTGCGCCCCGGTACCGGGCGTCACCTTGATCACGGAATTCGTTTCGTCCGGCGTATCCTGCAGCGTCACGTTTGCGCCGTTGATGGTGAGATATTGTTTTTGCCCGCCGGCCTGCACCGTTATATAATACAGATCATCGCTGACGTTTTCGAAGCTCCACTCGACGATATCGCTGTCCTGGGCCACCAGCAGGATGCCCGTATTGTCCAGCACGTCCGGACGCATCACAAGATCCTGGCCTGCCAGGCGGGACTGGTTGTTCTCCGTTATGGCGTCCGCCGTTAAAGCGCAGGCCAGCACGTTGTCGTCATGGTAGGCGATGCCGTAGCTCTTGCCGTCCAGATGATAGGGATCGTCCTCTTTGATCAGGGAGGAGGCGTAGGTCAGCCGGATCCAGACGTTGCCGGTCGTATCGTTATTGGCCGTCCACAGGCGGATGCCGCCGCCGCCGTTGGAATACTGCAGCCACTTATCCTCTCCGAAAACCTTAAAATAGAACAGGCCGTCTCTCGCCTGGCTCAGTTCGAAAACGGTCCCGCCGCTTGCGACCAGCCCCACCTGGTTGCCATTCGTATTTTTCAGATAGACTTTTGCATTATCAACGACCGTGGAGATGCGGTAGCAGTTGTCGCCCTCCGCCGGTTCGAGAAGCCAGCTCGCGGCTTCCGTATAGTCATTCTCGCTTATCTGCAGGCAGCCGCCGCTGATCAGGTTGCTCGTGAAATAATAGGTTTTGTTCGGCGTCGTATTGATTTTTGTCACGGAAAGGACGAAGGCTTCCGCGGTATTGGCGGCCAGTTCCTCCAGATCCTGCACGCTTCTGGCGCCGAAAGGTTCCGGCGCGTCCACGATGGCGTACACGGAGAAGGACTCGGTCTCAAAGCTGACCGCTTCCCCGTCCGCTTCCACGTTTTCCACGACGTCCGGTTCCTCCGCGTCTTCCGCGAAGTGGACGACCTGCATGTTTTCCAGGCCGCCGTCCCGGTCCGCGAGCTCGATCTTCACGTCCACGGGAGCGGACAGCTCCACTTTTTCGCCGTTTATGTCCAGGATCTTGATGTCAAATAAGCGAATGTATTCCGCCGAGCCGGACGCCAGGCCCAGCGCGGACTCGGTCTTGGCCACGAATTCGTCATAGACCGCAGCGTTGTCGCGGTCCTTCAGGATCTCGGAGACGGCCAGCTCGGCGCCCAGCGGCACGCCGGCGTCCAGACCGTAGGTCACGGAGATCTGATAGCTGTTGCCGTCCGTCGCCTTTAAGGTCTTCTGCAGGAAGCGGCCCAGGATCACGAAGAAGGAGGTGCCCCCGCCGTTTTCTTCCGGCTTCTCATCCTCTGCCGGCTTTTCGCCTTCACCGGGCTCTGCGCCGTCCGCGGGCTCTCCGCTTTCACCCGGTCCCGCCTCTTCGGCAGGGTCTTCGACTTCCGCCGGTTCCCCTTCCTGCTCCTGATTTTCCTGCACGGAAACGGTCCCGGCCGCAGGATCTGCGCCCGGTCCGCCGTTCTCTGCTGCCGCCGCCGGAAGGGCCAGCTGCAGCAGAAGCAGGAGACATAGGAGGATGGAAAGGGTCTTCTTCATGGTTTGCCTGTCATTCAGGTATATTGACTCGGGCACAGACCCACGCCGAAACAGGCAGGTCCTGCCCTAAAACTCGTTTATGATACCATATCCCGCTAAATCTTTCAAGTTTTTTTATGATTATCCCGCATTTATGCCGCCGCAGCGCGTCATTTATTCTTTTATTCTGCTTTTTACCCGTCTTTCCCTTCCGTTGCTCTTTCTTACTCCGTTTTTTTCTCCTCACAGTCTTTTTCCCTCCGAAAAAACAGGGCCGGCAGGCTTGATTTTTTGCGGGAAAACTGCGAAAATAGAACCGTTGCGGCCCCGCCTGTCCCATCAACGTTCCGCGGGCCGAAGGCCACAGCGCCCAACAAGCAAAGGAGACCTATGATCACAGTCAGCAATGTAACCGTCCGCTTCGGGAAAGCCCCCCTCTTTGAGGACGTAAACGTTAAATTCGTGCCCGGCGAATGCTACGGGCTCATCGGCGCCAACGGCGCCGGCAAATCCACCTTCTTAAAGGTCCTGACCGGAGAACTGGAGCCCTCCCGCGGCGAGGTCTTCATCACGCCCGGCGAACGCCTTTCCTTCTTAAAGCAGGACCACTTCGCCTACGACGAATTCCCGGTTCTGGAGACCGTCATGATGGGCAACCCGCGGCTGGTGGAGATTATGAAGGAAAAGGACGCCCTCTACGCCAAGGAGGATTTCTCCGAGGAGGACGGCATCAAGGCCAGCGAGCTGGAGGGCGAGTTCGCCTCCATGAACGGCTGGGAGGCCGAATCCGACGCCGCCGCCCTCTTAAACGGCCTGGGCGTGGAGCCGGAATTCCACTACCTGCTCATGAAGGAACTGGACGGCAGCCTGAAAGTGAAGGTCCTGCTGGCGCAGGCGCTCTTCGGCAACCCGGACATCCTGCTGCTCGACGAGCCGACCAACCACCTGGATCTGGCCGCCATCGCCTGGCTGGAGGAATTCCTCATCAACTTTGAGAACACCGTCATCGTGGTCTCCCACGACCGCTATTTCCTGAACAAGGTCTGCACCATGATCGCGGACATCGACTACGCGAAGATCCAGCTCTACGCCGGCAACTACGACTTCTGGTACGAGTCCAGCCAGCTGAAGATCCGCCAGATGAAGGAAGCCAACAAGAAGAAGGAGGAGCAGATCAAGGAGCTGCAGGAATTCATCCAGCGCTTCTCCGCGAACGCCTCCAAATCCAAGCAGGCGACTTCCCGCAAGCGCGCTTTAGAGAAGATCCAGCTGGAGGACATCCGCCCGTCCAGCCGCAAGTATCCGTACATCGATTTCCGGCCGGAGCGCTCCATCGGCAACGAGGTGCTGGAGGTGAAGAACCTTTCCAAGAGCGTGAACGGCGTGAAGGTCCTGGACAATATCTCCTTCGTGCTCCGGCGCGAGGACAAGGTCGCGCTGGTCGGCTCGGACGAACTGGCCAAGACCACGCTCCTGCAGATCCTGATGGGCGAGGAGGAGCCGGACGAAGGCAGCTACAAGTGGGGCGTCACCACGACCCGCGCCTATTTCCCGAAGGACAGTTCTTCGGAATTTGCGAGCGACCTGACCATCACCGAATGGCTGACCGGCTACTCGCAGATCAAGGACATGACCTACGTGCGCGGCTTTTTGGGCCGCATGCTCTTCGCGGGCGACGACGGCGTCAAGAAGCTGAACGTCCTCTCCGGCGGCGAGCGCGTGCGCTGCATGTTCTCGAAGATGATGATCTCCGGCGCGAACGTCCTGCTCTTCGACGAGCCGACGAACCATCTGGACATGGAGTCCATCACGGCTTTGAACAACGGCATGATCAAGTTCCCGGGCGTGATCATCTTCACCTCGCGGGACCATCAGATCGTGCAGACGACGGCGAACCGCATCATGGAGCTCGTGAACGGACGGCTGATCGACAAGATCACGACCTACGACGAATACCTGGCCGACGACGTCACCGCCATGAAGCGCCAGGTGTACCACGCCAGCGCGGACGATCTGGATTAAAAGCCGCTTCCGGCTGCGGAAAAAGCGAAAAAATTCACCTGAATTTCACAGAAAACCGCTTTTGTTTTATTTCACATTTGATATAATAAACGACAGAGGCGCCGACCATCCGGCGTCCGGGGGAAAGGAGTATGAAGATGGAAAAGTTTTGTACAAATTGCGGAAGTCCTATCGAGGAGGGCACTCTTTTCTGCCCGGAATGCGGTCAGAAGCTTGACGTCCAGCCGGCTGCTCCCGCGACAAATTTCGTAGCGGCGGCTGCGGCAGCCGTTCCGCCCGTAGAAGCTGCGCCCGCAGCGGCGCCTGCAGAGCCTGCCGCCTCTTACAGCTACGGCTACGGCGCTCCGGCCCAGCCGAAGAACGAACCGGCTCCCGCGCCCGCACCGGCGCCCGTCCAGCCGGCCGCCGAACCCGCCCCGCAGCCCTTCACGCATGAGAACGAATACGGCACCGTCACCAATGAAGCGGCCGTCGGCAGCCCGGTGGTAAAGACCTCCGCCTATTTCTGGCTGTCGCTGCTCTTCGCCATCCCGGTGATCGGCCTCATCGTGATGATCATCATGGCCTGCGCCGCCAAGAACAAGAACTTAAAGCACTGGACCCGTGCCCTTCTGATCTGGATCCTGGTCGGTCTGATCATAAGCGTCATTTTAGGCCTGGTCGCCTGGATCATCGGCAAGAACGCCGGGATCGAGCTGACCAACATCGACTTCAACGCGATCTTCCAGAGCCTCTTCGACGCGCTGGGCGTCTGATGAACAAGTGATCCCGGCAGTCCCTGCCGGATAAAAACGGCGCCGCTTCCCGAAACGGGAGGCGGCGCTGTTTTATTGTGTGCTATGTTTTTTCAGCCGGGTTCGCTTATTCCTTCAGGCTTGCCAGGCAGGCCTCGTAGAAATCCAGGCTCTCCGGATTGCCGAGCGCGTCCCGGTTGCCGACCGGCCGGCCGTTTAAGATGTTCGTGACCGCGCCTTCCACCTTCTTGCCGTTCAAGGTCACGGGGATCTCCGGCGTTTCCAGCGTTACGGCCGGCACATGGCGCGGCGAAGCCTTGGTGCGGAGGGCGGTTTTGATCTTTTTGACCAGGGCGTCGTCCAGGCTGTAGCCCGGCTGGCACTTGACGAAAAGGATGATCCGCTGGTCGCCGTGGTAGTTCTGTCCGACGGCCAGGGAATCCTCCACCTCGGGCAGAGAGTTCACGATGTTGTAGATCTCCGCCGTGCCGATACGGACGCCCGAAGGCTTTAAGACCGAATCGCTCCGGCCGCAGAAGGTGAGACCTCCGGTGTTGCCGTGTACGATCACGTAATCGCCGTGGCGCCAGACGCCCGGATATACCCCGAAATAGGCGTTAAAGTAGCGCTCGCCGGTCGGATCGTTCCAGAAATACAGCGGCATGGACGGGATGGGCTTTTCGCAGACCAGCTCGCCTTCGCGATCGCGGATGGGGCGGCCGGCATCGTCGTAGCACTCGACTTTTTCGCCGAGGCCGAAGGCCGCCAGCTCGCCGGAATAGACCGGGATCATCATGTTGCCGATGCCGAAGCAGCCGTTGATGTCCGTGCCGCCGGCGATGGAATTGAAGTGGTAGTCCTCCTTGATCTCGCGGTAGACGAAATCCCAGCCCTCATCCGAAAGGGCCGAGCCGGTCTGGGAGATGGCCTTCAGGGCGGACAGATCAGCATGCTCCTTCGGGGAGAAGCCGTGCGCGATCAGCATGTGGATATAGCTGGCGGAAAGGCCGAAGTCGGTGACCTTCTCTTCTTCCAGGACCTTCCAGATGGTCGCGTCATCCGGGTAGGACGGGTTGCCGTCATAAAGCACCAGCTCCGAGCCGGCGCCGAGAGCCGCCGCCTGCCAGTTCCACATCATCCAGCTGCAGGTGGTGATATAGAGCAGTTTGCTGCCGGCCTGGATGTTGCAGTGCAGGGTAAGCTCCTTTAACTGGTTGGCCAGGATGCCGGCGTGCGACTGGACCATGCATTTTGGCTTGCCGGTGGTGCCGGAGGAAAACATGACGAAAAGAGGATGCGAGGCATCGACCTGCTCGTAGCGGAAGCCTTCCGCGGAAGGGGCCAGGTAATCCTCAAACATCACCGCGTTGGGGATATCGGAAACAGCCGGCTCGCCCGCGTAGTGCACCACTAAAATTCGCTGTAAGGACGGGATGCGGCCCGCCATTTCCTTCACGTTTTCCAGCGAGGAGAATGTCTTGCCTTTATAACGGTAGCCGTCGGTCGTGACGAGGATCTTCGGCGAGGTCTGTCCCAGCCGATCCACCGCCGCGTTCGCCCCGATATCCGTGGCGCAGGAGCACCAGACCGCGCCGACGGCGGCCGCCGCCAGCATCGCGATGATGGTCTCCGGCAGGTTCGGCAGGTATCCCGCCACCGCGTCGCCGGGCTTTAAGCCCTCCGCGCGGAAGGCCGTCGCCAGCCGTTCCACCTGGTCCAGCAGCTCCCCGCGGCTGATCACGCGGCGCATGAAATCCTCCCCGCGGAAGGTGATGGCCGGAGCGGGATCGCCCGCTTTGCAGAAGCGCAGGATGTTCTCCGCGTAGTTCATCTTCGCGCCGACGAACCATTTCGCGCCCGGGAAGCGGCTTAAGTCGTCCACGACCGTATCGTAGGGACGGGAAGCGACGACGTCAAAGTAGTGCCAGAGCGCGTCCCAAAAGGCGGGGATATCTTCCACCGACCACTGATACAGCTCCTTGTATTCATGAAAGTCCTTCCCGCAACGGCGGTTCACGAAACGCATGAAATCCGCCATGCGGCAGCTGTTTTTCACTTCTTCCGAAGGTTTCCAAAGCAGTTTCTGCATAATTATTTCATCCCCCGTCTTACCATTTCCTTCACGCAGAAGGTCGCGACGTCGTTCGCAAACTTGCCCGGGCCGAAGCCGGCGTCGAAGCCCAGCTCCTTGGCCAGCTCGTGCGTGATGCGCGCGCCGCCGCAGCACATGACGCACTTGGCGCGCAGCCCCTCCGCCTCCGCCAGCTCGATCAGCTCGGTCAGGTTGATGATGTGGATGTTTTTCTGCGTGACCGTCTGGCTCACCAGAAGGACGTCCGCGTTGATCTCCTTCGCCTTGGCCAGGAACTCCTCGTTCGGCACCTGCGCGCCCATGTTGAGCGCCTCGATCATCTCGTAGCGCTCCAGGCCGTAGTGGCCGGCGAAGCCCTTGCGGTTCATGATCGCGTCGATGCCGACCGTGTGCGCGTCGGTGCCGGTGGAGGCGCCTAAGACAACGATCTTCCGGCCGATGTGCTCTTTGATGTATTCGTCCACCTCGTCCATCTCCATGGAGACATCCTCGATGGCGTGGATCTGGATCTTCGTGTAGTCGATAGTGTGCGAGCACGAGCCGTAGACCACGTAGAAGGTGAATTCCTTGTCCAGCGTGCGGGCGTAGGCGACGTTCGGCTCCTCGAGGCCCATCTTCCGGCTGTAAAGGCGCGCGGCCTCCATCCCCCGGTCGTTGTTCGGGACCGGCAGCGTAAAGGAAAGCTGCACCTTGCCGTCGTTCATGGTGTCGCCGTAGGGTTTGAGCTTGGTCAGATCCAGGGTCTTGTCAAAGTCCTTGGCAGACATGTCGTAAAGTCCGGAGCTCATGCGCGCACCTCCTTCCGCATCTCTTCAATGAAGGGGTTAAAATAGCGGTCCGACTTTTTCGTCACGCCGTCCAGGCCCTTGCCGCCGTCCAGCGGCCGCTTGATATCCGCGAACACGCCCTTTTCCAGCGTCGCGAAGAGGCCGATCCGCTCGATCTCGGCGAGTAAGTCCGCCGCCTTCTGCAGCACCTCAGCCGCGCGGGTCCGGATGATGCCGCCCTCCTTGAACTCGATGTCGTTTCCGAGATCCGCCATCGTTCGGAAGATGTACTGCGCGTTCTCGATGGCCAGCGCGCGGTCCGACATGAATGGCGTATGGATGGCCTCCGTCATCATGCCCAGCAGGTGGATCTTCTGGTTCGTCAGGATGGTCACCATATTGAAGAGGGCGTCCTGAACGTGCCCGCGGAAGATATTTCCCGTCATGAACTTTGTAGGAGGCATGTATTTCAGTGGCGCTTTGGGAAATATTTCCCGGGCCATCTGAGCCTGCGCCAGCTCGTAGAGGAAGGCGTTCGGCAGGTCGGGATCCATCTCGAAGGCGTGGCCGAGGCCCATCTGCTCTTCCGGCAGGCCCGCCTGCACGGCGAACTGCTCGTTTAAGAACTGGCTGGCCAGCACCGTGTGCGCCTCTTCGTAGGCGTCGGCGGTGGTGAGGTAATTGTCCTCGCCGGTATTGATGATGACCCCCGCGAAACTGTTGATGACGCGGGAGAAATACTGGTCGATGATGGTCCGCTGCATGTTGATGTCGCGGAAAAGGATGCCGTAGAGCGCATCGTTGAGCATCACGTCCAGGCGCTCCAGGGCGCCCATGGCCGCGATCTCCGGCATGCACAGCCCCGAGCAGTAGTTGCAGAGGCGGATGTAGCGGTGCTGCTCCTCTCCCACTTCGTCCAGGGCGGCGCGCATTAAGCGGAAGTTCTCCTGCGTCGCGTAGGTGCCGCCGAAGCCCTCGGTGGTCGCGCCGAAAGGCACGAAGTCCAGCAGGCTCTGGCCGGTGGTCCGGATCACGGCGATGACGTCCGCGCCCTGCTTGGCCGCCGCCTTGGCCTGCGTGATATCCTCATAAATGTTGCCGGTCGCAACGATCAGATAGATGTACGGTCCCTTCTTGTCGCCGAAGCAGTCCAGGTACTCGTTCCTTTTTGCGACGTTCGAACGGATGCGCGAAAGCGTCGCTTCCACCACGGGGGAAATGGCCGCGCGGATCTCCTCCTCCGGATGCATGGGCAGGGCGGCAAGGTCGATCTCGCCTCTGTCGATGCCTTCCGCGATCTTTTGCGGGGAAAGGCCCGTCTCCGCCATGGCGTTGCCCAGCCGGAGCGCCGCGCCGTCCGCCAGAAGGTCGCGCGCCGTCAGGTGGTCCACCACCACGTTCGGCATGGGGACCTCGACCTCGTTCACGCCGTCGATGCCGAGCAGGCGGCAGACCGTCCGCTCCACCGCGACCGTCGTGTGCCGGTCGATGAAGCGCTGCGTATCCTCCGCCACGTGGGCGGCCGAGGTCCGCGCCTGATCCACCAGCTCCTGATTTAAGCCGATCTTGCTCTCCATGGATCACTCTCCCTTTTTCTTGCAGCTGCAGCGCTTGGTGCGCGCCAGGTCCTTCGGCTCCAGGCTTAAGGCCTGTCCCTGTTCCAGTCCGGCCACGCCGACCAGCCTGCCCTCGCGTTCCTTCCGGCAGTACTCGCACTGGCAGGTCTCCTTATAATTCTGCGGCTCGGTGTAGGTCGTGATGACGCCCTCGAAGTTGCGCAGGATCACGCGGTGCGGCGTCTGCGAGATCAGATAGTCCGGCATGACCGGGATCTTCCCGCCGCCGCCGGGCGCATCCACCACGAAGGTCGGCACGCAGAAGCCGCTCGTGTGGCCGCGCAGCGCCTCGATGATCTCGATGCCCTTGCCGACCGGCGTGCGGAAGTGCTCCAGGCCCATGGAGAGGTCGCACTGGTAAATGTAGTACGGCCGCACGCGGATCTTCACCAGCTCGTGCATCAGCTTCTTCATGGTATAGACGCAGTCGTTGACGCCGGCCAAAAGCACGCTTTGGTTGCCCAGCGGGATGCCCGCGTCGGCCAGCATCGCGCAGGCGCGCGCGGAGGCCTCGGTGATCTCCTTCGGGTGGTTGAAGTGCGTGTTCAGCCAGATCGGGTGGTACTTGCGCAGCATCGCGCAGAGCTCGGGCGTGATGCGCTGCGGCATGACCACCGGCGTGCGGGAGCCGATGCGGACGATCTCCACGTGCGGGATGGCGCGGACGCGGGCGATCACGTATTCCAGGCGCTCGTCGCTCATGACCAGCGGGTCGCCGCCGGAGATCAGGACGTCGCGGACCTCCGGATGGTTCTTGATGTATTCGATGCAGCCGTCGATCTGGTCCACGGGCACCGCCCGGTCCGTCTGGCCGGCGAAGCGGCGGCGGGTGCAGTGGCGGCAGTACATGGAGCACTGGTCCGTGACCAGCAGCAGTACGCGGTCCGGATAGCGGTGGGTCAGGCCCTTGACCGGGGAGTCCGTGTCCTCGTGCAGGGGATCCAGCAGGTCCGCCTCCGACTGATGCAGCTCGGCGGCGGTCGGGATCGCCTGGCGGCGGATCGGATCGTGCGGGTCGCTTAAGTCGATCAGGGACAGGTAGTAGGGCGTGATGGCCATGCGCAGCACGCCGAGGCATTTGCGGATGCCTTCCTCCTCTTCTTCCGTGATCTCGATATGCTTTTTCAGATCTTCCACCGTCTCGATGCGGTTGCGGATCTGCCATTTCCAGTCGTTCCAGAGTTCTTCGGGTACGTCGGCAAACAGGCCGTTGCGGGTGATCATACGATTGATTTTCCTTTCCGCCTCGCCGCCGGTACGAAAACTTTTCTCAGGACGATTGCTCTGCCTCGCCGCCGGCACGAAGTTTTTCGAAAACGCGTGCCCCTTTTCAAGGGCCCCGCTAGCTCTCACTAGTCGCTTCGCTAAATCGTTCGAAAAACTTGTCCAGCCGGCTCGGCGAACCACGTTACGTTCGCAATGTGCTCGAAAAGTATTGTCCGGCTCGCTCGGCTTTCAATGTTTTCTATACGTATTTCTTGTCAAATAAATCTCTGATCTTTTTGTTCTCTCGGAGGACGTTCAGCGTGATCTCGGCGTGGTTTTTGGCGTACCCGTTGCCGACGATCATGGTGATGTCCTTGCCGACGCCTTCGGCGCCCAGGGCCGCGCGGGTGAAGCTCGTCGCCATGGAGAAGAAATAGACCGTGCCGCCTTCTTTCACCGGCAGGATGGCGCTCATCTCGCAGGCTTCGACGTTCACGCAGCTGATGGAAAGGTCATATTCCTTCCCGCCGTTGGCCTCCAGCGCCGCTTCGAGCACCGCGACGGGCTCGGTCGCGGAGGCGACGATCACCTTGTGATAGACGCCCAGTTCCATCAGGCCCGAGACTTGCTTCGGATTGCGGACCACGCCGACCACGTTGCCGTTCGGACCGACCTTCTTCATGGCTTCCCAGGCGCAGAGCACGCCGCTCTTGCCGTTCGCGCCCAGGATCAGCACGCTGTCGCCCTCCTTCGGCAGGCGTCTTGCCTGCGCGGGCGCACCGGCCACGTCCAGGGCCGCCAGAGCCAGCGCTTCGGACATATCGTCCGGGAGCTTGGCGTACAGGCCGCTCTCAAAGAGCACCGCCTGCCCGATGATATCCACGCGGTCGATCTCCTTGTGAATGGCCAGGATCTTATCAATTTTCAGCGGCGTCAGGGACAGGCTGACCAGGGACGCGATCTTATCGCCGACTTTGAGGTCGCGGTCCTTTAAATCGTCGCCGATGTAGGCGACCCGGCCGATGAACATGCCGCCGGAGCCCGTCACCGGGTTCTGCTGCTTGCCGCGCTCAGCCACGATCCCGAGGATCATCTCGCCGATCTTCTTCTCGTCCCCGCCGCAGACCTCGCTGATCTGCGTGAAGGACGCCGAATCGATATTCAGGGAGGTCACGTCGCAGATGATCTCGTTCGAATAATACTTCGTCATGTCGTTGTCGACCTTCCAGGCCGCCTGCGTCAGAACGCCCTTCGGTTCGATCACGCGGTGAGTACCGTACTTATTGCCTTTTAACTGTTCCATATTTATCTCCTCCCCTATACCAGTCCTAAAATCTTTCTCGCTTCCGCCGGCGTCGCGATTTCGCGGCCGAGCTCGCGGGCCAGCCGCACCACCTTTTCCACCAGCTCCCCGTTGCTCTTCGCGAGCACGCCCCGGGAAATATACAGATTGTCCTCAAAGCCCACGCGGACGTTGCCGCCCATCACGATGCCGGCCGCCGCCATCGTAAACGCGTGCCTCCCGATGCCTGTCACCGTCCAGGTGCTGCCACCAGGGATCTGCCGCACCATCCAGTCCAGATTGCCCACCGTCGCCGGCGTGCAGCCGGGAACGCCCAGCACGAAATTGAACTGCATCGGGGCGCCGGGCACCTCGCCCTTTTTCGCCATGGTGAGGACCGTTTCCAAATGCCCCATCTCGAAGCATTCGTACTCCGGCTTGATGCGGTTTTCCAGCATGCGCTTCCCGAAGGCGCGCATCATGGGCATCGAATTATCGAAGATATCGTCGCCGAAATTGCAGGTGCCGCAGTCCAGGGTCGCCATCTCCGGGAAGAGCTCCGTCGGCTGCAGGCGCTCCTCGGCGCTCATGCCGACCGCCCCGCCGGTGGACGGGATCAGAATCACGTCCGGGATCGCCGCCTTGATCGCGTCGATGCAGACCCTGAAGCGCTCGCGGCTCTGCGTCGGCGTGCCGTCGTCCTCGCGTACGTGCAGGTGCACGATGGCCGCGCCGGCTTCGTACGCGCTCTTCGCCTCGCGGACGATCTCCTCCACGGTGTAGGGCACCGCCGGATTCTGCGCCTTGGTCACTTCCGCCCCGCAGATCGCCGCCGTAATGATCAGTTTTTCCATTATACTTCTCCTTCCTGCCTTCCCCTTGAGGGGAAGGTGGCGCGAAGCGCCGGATGAGGTGTCCTTATCTCGCGATGCGCTGCTTTTCCTTAGGCACCACGCAGGTCCCGCTGGCGCGGCAGACCACGATCGGCTCCGCCAGCACGTCGCAGGCGCTCTCGTTGATATCCGGACGCGGGACGATCACCTTGCGCGCCTCGAATTTCATCTTCCGGGAGGTGTTGCCGACCTTCACGATCTCGCCCTCCGCCTCGATATAATCACCGGCAAAGACCGGCGCTAAGAACTCCACGTTGTCGTAGGCGCAGAACAGGCCCTCGTCGCCGTCGTGCATGATCAGAAGCTCCGTCGCGACGTCGCCGAACAGGTGCAGCATGTGCGCCCCGTCCACCAGATTGCCGCCGTAGTGCGCGTCCTCCGCTCCCATGCGGACCCGAATGAGTGATTTCATTGTTTTCCCTCCCGTTTCAAAAAAATAAGCGCCGTCAAAGGATTTCATTCCTTCAATAGCGCTTCATGCGTGGCATGACAGCAGCCGGCGCTGGGCACGGACTGCCAGGAAACGGTTCGGCGGACCGCTCCCTTCGGCGAAACGACCCTTTCTCTTTCTCCGGAACTGCCCATCCCACGGGAAAAAGAGTACCCTTCGTTTCGCGCCTCTATCTCACTGCTTATGGACACGTGAAAAAAGAAGCTCACGTGTTTCTTCTGTTCCTATCATAAAAAAAACGCCCCGGAATTGCAAGCGTTTTTTGAAAGAATTCTGTCCGTCCCGCGGGTACGGCTCCTTCACTTTTCTTTTCTCCAGAACAGATAGAAGCGTTTGTCCGCGCCTTCTGTGTCTTCCATCAGCGTTTTCAGATCGCAGATCACAAACTTCCCCTTCACTTTCACTTTGTCCCGGCGCCCTTCCTCGTCGTACTTTCCTTCTTTGATGGCCGGATCCAGGACCGCGAAGCGCCCGTCCCGCTGTTCCGCAATGACGACGACGTAGTGGGCGTTATGCGTGAATACGCCGATATAGCCCTCTCTGTCGCCGGCGGATTCCGCGACGGCGCAGCCGCCGGTCCGAAGACAGAAAAGAAGCCGCTCGGGATCGTCCGTCATCTCCAGATCCAGGCCGAATCTTTCCGCCAGGGCCGGAGCAAAGACCGTATAATCGGTCCCGATCCTGAGGTTGGCCTCGGAAGCGTAGGACAGCCGTATCGCTTCCTCCAGACTGAGCTCCGTGTTGACCAGCAGGCGGTCGACGACGATGATCGCGGAGCACAGGCCGCAGGCAGAGGTCGCGACGGTCGTCTTTTTCCCCTTCTCGCGCGACGCTTCGTCCTCCATCTCCTGCCGGGTGATATAAGGCACTTCGGGATAGTCCAGCTGATTGACGAATTTCATGATGCGCGCTCCTTTTTAATTCTGCTGCGCAGGCGCCGGCGTTTGCCGGTCCGCGTTCTCAGCGGGGGAAAGATAGGCCAGCGCCGAAGCGGTCAGCAGCCTGACCCCCACCTGCAGCGCTTCTTCATCGGGAACGAAGCGGCTGTTGTGGACGCCCTGGCACGGCTCGCCGGGCCTTCCGCAGCCCAGATGATAGTAAAGCCCGGGGACTTTTTCCGAAAAGCAGGAGAAATCCTCGCCGCCCATTTCGGGGAATTCCTCGATGTGGACGTGCTCGCTGCCGAGCACCCCGGAGGCCGCGCGGACGACCAGCTCGCAGAGTGCCGGATCGTTCACCACGGGAGAATAGCCCCGGATGAAGGAGAACGAGTACCCGGCTCCCATCCCCTCGGTCACCCCTTTTACGATCTTTTCCATCCGTTCAGCAACGGCGTCCCGGACCTCGGGCTTCAGATTCCGGCAGGTCCCTTCCAGCGTACACGTTTCCGCCACGATGTTGCGGCGTGTGCCGGCGTTGACCTTGCCGATAGTCAGCACCGAATTGTCAAAGGGGCTGACGTTCCGGGAGATGATGCTCTGCAGCGCCGTGATCACGTGAGCTCCGATCAGGACGGCGTCCACGCCCTGGTCGGGTTCCGAAGCATGGCTGCCTTTCCCGTGTACCGTGATGACGAAGCCGTCGGACGCGGCCGTCATGGGACCCGGCCGCACGCCGATGTCGCCGGTCGGATCGAAGGGGTTCACGTGCTGCCCGATGACCGCGTCGACTTTCGGGTCCTCCAGTACGCCGTCGGCGATCATCCGCCTCGCCCCGCTGGCGGCGGCGACTTCTTCCGAGGGCTGGAAGATCAGTTTGACGGAGCCGCTGAAGCAGTCGCGCAGCTTAAGAAGCACGCGGGCGGCGCCGAGCAGCATGGCCGTGTGGGCATCGTGGCCGCAGGCATGCATCACCCCCGGATTTTGGGAAGCAAAGGGCAGTCCGGTGCACTCCTGTATCGGGAGCGCGTCAAAATCCGCCCGCAGCCCGAGGCATTTGCCCGGCCCGGCTCCCCGGATCAGCGCGGTGACGCCGTATCCGCCCACGTTTTCGCGGGGTTCCAGCCCCATTTTCCGCAGTTCGGTGGCAATATAGGCTGCCGTTTCTTTTTCCTCGCCGGACAGTTCCGGATGCGCATGCAGCCAATGCCAGTGCGCCCGGATCTCTTCCCGGAAGGAATCCGCTAAAGCATCGATCCGATCCATCTGTTTTCTCCTTTATCCGACAGGGCCCTGCCGCCACAGGAATCGGCGGCCCGGTGCCTGCGCTTCTTTGCAGCTGAAATTCCTATTCTTCCTGTCCCGCCGCACAGCCGACCGCGCCGAGCAGAACAAAGAGCAGTTTCGGCCAGAAGCGGTATGCGATCACGTTGACAAGACTGAAGAAGATCCGTCCCGGTACGCCGTAAGTCGGCCAGATCTTCGCATCGCCGGTCGCCGTCAGCACCGTAAGCAGCGCCAGAACCGCAAACAGACCCGTTGCGGCGATCGTCAGGATCATGATCTTCCGGTTGCGCCGGAACAGACGTTTCTCCGGCGGGATATAGCAAAGAATGACCTCCGCCGTGCACCAGCCCAGGAAAAACAGAACGAGGCAGATCGGAACGGCGCCCCAGAAGAGGGTCAGCATCTGCTTTTTGTGGACGGCATCCGGTCCCGCGTAGTAATACATGTTCTCGGTCACGGTTTTGAAGATCAGGATCAGAAACAGAAGGATCCAGGCGGCGATCCACCGCATCCACGCCTTCCGTCTCTTTTCGATCTTCCGGTCGCCGTAGAGCAGCAGGCTGCTGTCGACCTCCAGTGCTTCCGAGAGCGCCGCGATCATCTCCAGATCCGGGGCGGAGCGACCGGTCTCGTAATTCGAGATGGTCTGCCTTGTCGTAAAGACCTTCGCGGCCAGCTCCTCCTGGCTGAGCTTTTTCTGCTGGCGGATGTTTTTGATATTGTCTCCGATCATATTCATACGTTTTCCTCCCCTCGGCTGTCCAAAGCCTTTCACAGCCAGGGTAAGCGCCCGGTCCTGCAAAATCAAGCAAAGCAGCGCTTTGCCCCCGCAAAAAGCCCGCCGAAAGTGGCCGGGAGCAGGGCCTTCTTTTTCTCCGGTTCCGCTCCGTCAGGAACGCCGGCTGCCGGAGAAACGCTCGTCCGTCACGTCGTACGGCCGGATCCCATGCTCCGCCGCATACCGCGCGCGGTAATGCGCGAACAGATCCCGGACGCGGTAAATCTTCTCTCCTGCCGGATCCCCGTACCGCTCTGCCAGCCCGGCAAAATCCGGGAAAGCGGCGTAGTACGCATCATCCAGCGCTTCGGTCTCCCGCAGGGCGGACAGGGCGTCCAGCCCTTCATACCTGTCGATATTGTCCAGCCTTAAGGAGAGCAGGATCTGCCGCTTTTCCTCGCGGTACCCGCCAGCCTCCTTCAGCCATTCCGCTTCCGTCCGGAAAACGGCCGTATTCAGCAGCGCCCGGGCCGCCGGCGAAAGGGTTTCCAGATCCCGCTTTGTCAGGCGGACCGCCGCAAGGGTCCTTCCCCGCCCTTCTTCGTGGGGGATGAAAAGCCGGACCTGCGCGCAGCCGGCTTCTTTCAGGCAGCAGATCAGCTCGTCGGCCTGCCCGACGTTTTCTTTCGTCAGTGGAATGCCCGCGTCGCAGGGAATGCCAGCCCTGCCGGCGGCCCGCATCATCCGCAGGATCAGGGCGTAGTCGCCTTTCCGTCCGGCGAAGCGGTCGTGATAGTCCGGCAGGCCGTAGACCGTAAAGTTGAGCTGCCGGATGCCCTCTCCTTTGAGAAGCGCCATCAGTTCGGCGCACGCAGCCTCGTCCCGCATCTCCATGCCGTCGCACTGCAGGAAATCCGCCATGGGGCTGCCCAGGCGGCGCAGCGTCCGAAGCGCGTCCTTTAAGTCCGGATGTTCCATGGAGCAGCCGAAGGCGAAGGAGGCCTGAAGCGCCGGGCGCTGTTCTTTCAGCTCCCGGAGCCAGCGCTCCGCCAGGCGGACCGAGCGCTCCCAGCCGGCGCCTTCCACGCGTCCGTTCCAGGACAGCAGGCAGTAGCGGCAGTAATTCCCGCAGGGGACGCATAAGCTTTGGATCAGGACGGACGTCGTCTGCATATATGCTCCTCTCTTAACAGTTCCCGGGATAGACGTGATCCAGCTTTTCGCGGGCGATCTTTGCCAGGCGGTAGATCAGGCGGACGTCGGTCGGCTTCCGGTCCGTCATATGGAAACGCGGGAAGAAGCGGCTGATATGCAGCGGGACGCTCTCCCCGTCCGGTTCTCTTAGTGTGCTTACCCAGGCGGAGAGCTCCCGCATCTCCTCTTCGGAGTCGTTCTCGCCCGGGACGATCAGCGTCGTCAGCTCCACGTGGGCGGTCTTAACGGCCTCTTCAATGAAAGCCATGGTCATCGGGCGGCTCCCGCCCAGGACCTTCGTATAATAGCGGTCGGTGAAGCCCTTGAGGTCGATATTCATGGCGTCGATATAGGGCGCGATCTCCCGAAGAACGGGCAGTTCGGCGGTGCCGTTCGTGACCAGCACGGTCTTCAGGCCTTCCGATTTCGCCAGCCGGGCCGTGTCGCGCACGAACTCGTACCCGACCAGCGGCTCGTTGTAGGTAAAGGCGATACCGATATTCCCCCGGCTACGGGTCCGCAGGGCGATCTCCACCAGCTCCTCCGGCGTAAAGATCTCCGCTTCTTCGGCGAAGCGCTTCGCCTCCTTGGACCAGGAGATCTCGTAGTTCTGACAGAAGGGGCAGCGCAGATTGCAGCCGAAGCTCCCGGCAGAAAGGATGAGGCTCCCCGGATAAAAGCGCGCGAGCGGCTTTTTTTCGATCGGATCCAGGGCGAGCGACGTGAGGCGCCCGTAGTTATAGGCCTCCACCCGGCCGTCCCTTACGGTCCGGCCGCCGCAGAAGCCGAGCTTCCCCTCTTCGATCCGGCAGTGTCTGAAGCAGACCTTGCATTCCGCCATCGTTTTTCTCTCCCATGACATCTTTGCCGCTGTCCGGCGGGATCACCCGCCTATCATTTCCATCGCGGCAACCATCCGCAGCATCTCCGGCTCGATCCTGTCCCGCCCGTAGGCGTCCAGGAAGCGGCCGGTATATTTCGTCGTTTTCAGGTTAAAGTTGAGCGTCCAGACGCCCCAGAGGATATCGATGTGCCGGTCCCCGATCCCGCCGTTTCCGAGGTCGATGAAGCCCGAAAAGCGCCAGTCGTCCAGGATGACGTTCGGCAGGCAGTAATCCCCGTGCAGCAGGACGTCCTTTTTCAGCAGCGGCATCCCTTCCTCCGCCGCCCGTTTTGCTTCCTCAAAGGAAGTGAATTCCCAGAGGCCCCGGAACAGATCGGGCTCGTAATGCGAGCCGTTAAATCCGTTCCGTACCGTTTCGGTATAGGTCCGGATCCGGTCCGGCACGGGGCAGCCCTGTCCGTTTCTCTCATGCAGCTGCCGCAGAAGTCCCGCCGTCGTATCGCACAGGCGTTCCGGCTCCGCAAGATACTGCGGATGCGTGCAGTCCTCCCCGGGGATCCGCCTGGTCAGCAGCCGGTCTTTTCCGTCCCGCGTGCCGTAATACAGCACCTCGGCCGAGAGTCCGAGCGTATGCAGAAAAGCCGTCATCCGCGCCTCGGTCTCTAGCGTGCCTGCGCCGGCGGTCTTTAAGAATAAGCCGCCGTCCCGGTCGATAAACAGGACCTTCGCCTCCGGCGAGCAGCTGCTGTCGAAGACCGCGGCCCCCTGAAGAAAGCCCGCCAGTTCGTCAGGCCAGTCATCGATATTCACTTGTACTGGCGTGCGTTTCATCGAAAGCGTTACCGTCCTCTCCTTCCGATACTATCCTTTCAATTGTTCCGATGCGGTCACCGATAGTACTTCTCGATGCCGCCGTAGCCTGTGATCATTTTGCCCGCGCGGGTCTTTTCCAGAAAGCTGTTCAGCCGCTTCCGGAATTCTTCCGGCCGCTTTCTTGCCGCGTCGATGTAGGCGATGCGGATGCGTTTGTACGGATCGGAAAAGCGCTGATATTTCTCCCAGACTTCCGGATCCTCTTTAAGGATCTCAAGAATGTCTTCCGGGAAAACGAAGGGCTCGCGGATGAGCGGAAGGACGCTTTCCCGGACCGAAGGGTGGATCAGGCCCTGTTCCTCCAGCCAGATCAGCCGCTCAATATTCGGCCGGGAGTAGGGGCTGCCCTTCCTTCTCGGCGTAAAGCGCCGGATATGATGCGTCTCGTCCAGGGTCCCCGCCCTGCCGTCGATCCAGCCGAAGCAGAGCGCCTCCTCCACCGCATCGTTGTAGGACAGGCTTTTTTCTCCGGAATCCTTCGTCGGGAAGACGAACCAGATCTCCGGGAGCGTTTCAAAGTGCTCTTCGAGATACCGGCGCCATTCGGCTCTTTCGCTTGCGTAAAAAAGTTCCATCCGTTCTTTTACCGCTCTCCCAACAGTTCCAGGGCTTCCTCAAAGCTTACGGCATCGACGAGCTCTTCCCAGACGTCCTCGTTGTAATAGCGCACCGTGGTCTCGGCATCCATATAGTCGTTGTCGAAGGTGGAATTGGTGCCTTCGGGAATGATCACGTCAAAGCCTCTTTCAAAGGCGGATTTCACGCTGGCGTCGATGCAGTAATTCGTCTGCAGGCCGACGATCATCAGGCGCTTGTCTTCCTGCTTCTTCAGATATGCCTTCAGTTCCTTGTTGCCGAAGCAGCTGTTGATCGTCTTGACGAAGACTTTTTCGCCCGCTTCGGGGCGGATCTCGTCGATGATCTCAAAGCCTTCATCTCCGGCGCCGAGACCGCTGCCCGGGCCGGCATCGTGCTGCACAAAGATCACTTCAACGCCGTTCTTTCTGGCCGCCCGAACCAGCCGGACCGTCCTGTCCAGAAACGTCTCATACGCATACAGGTCCTCATCCACGAGGGCCTTCTGCATGTCGATCACTAATAAAATCATCTTTTTTTCTCCCCGCGTCCGTCCGCAGACAGAACGCATTTTTCTCTATTCGATGCTTTTCAGGCCGTCGTACAGCTCGCTAAAGGACTTCATCTGCCGGCAGCGGCCGAAGGACAGCTCCCGGTCCTCGCCGAATTCGAGCAGGAAGCACTTGGCCAGTTCCTCGACCGTCTGTTCCAGCGCCGTAAAGAACTGCTGATACGCGAACTTTTCTGCCGCCGAGTTTTCTTCAAAGCAGTTTACGATCAGCGATTCCGTCACCTGATCCAGCGGATACATCTTGATATGCATCAGCTCGTGGACGATGACCTCCTCGACGTTTTCCTGCCTGGGCGACGACGCATTCAGGAGCAGGACCGCCTTCCTGTCGTCGCAGTCGATCTTAAAGTCGCCCGTCTTTCTCCAGGCGGGATCCTCCACGAATTCCAGCCTGACGTCCCAGGCCGGGGTGATCCGCAGCTTCCGGATATATTTTTCGAACAGATCCCTTGCTTTTTCTTTATCCATGTTTTTCCCTCGTTTCGCCTTCCGCCGGCGCCGGTCAATAATGCCGGACGACCTCGAAGCGTTCCAGGCTGTAAGTTTCGTGTTCCCGGATGCCGGCCTTCTGTCTTGCGATCCGGATCTGCTCTTCGACCGTATCCACGCCGTCCAGATCCGGCAGCAGAAGCCCCCGTTTCCTTCCGTGGCTGACGATCACGCCGTAGCGCTTCACGTCCAGCTGGTCCGGAGAATCGATCGGCTCGGCCTCGCCCAGCACGTCGACGCTGATCTCCAGATACTTCAGTTCATCCGCGGTGATGGGGGAAAAGCGCGGATCCCGGGACGAGGCGCTGACGGCGTTCTGGACGATCTCCTTAGCGAGGCACTCTTCGACCGCGCTGATGGTCCCGATGCAGCCGCGCAGCTGTCCGTTCTTGTGGATGGAAACGAAGGCGCCGGCGCGTCTCGTCAGCAGCTCCGGCGGCAGGTCTTCCGGCACGGGAAGGACCTTGCGGCGCGTCACCCAGCTTTCCACGGAGGCCCGGGCAAGCCGTACGTAAGGGTCGCTCTTCGCCGCTCTCTCTTCCAGTTCCTTTTCCTGTTTCTCCAGATACGTTTCAAGAAAGTGCCGGCTCTCGTCCTTTCCTTCCGGATAGAAGCTGCAGATGCCGTAGCCCACGCCGGTCACGTCCTGGTGCGAGAAGACGCTGGCCCGCACGCGGATGCCGTCGAAAGCGCCGGCCATGATCACGAAGGAGCGGTGGCCGCACTCGGCCGCCTTCTCGCAGAAAGTCTCGTCAAATTCCAGCAGCTCGCCGAAGGCCGCGCGGCCGCAGACGTCCATGATCCGGCGGTCGTATTCCGGGCCTTCCGGCGCAAAACCGTAGGGACCGTAGGGCTGAAGCTTGTGCGACAGATCCCCGCTCGCCACGAACACCGTCCGGCGGCCGGTCTCCTCCGCCGCCTGCGCGATGATCTGCCCCAGGCGGTAATGGTCCGTGAGCGGCAGGCCGGACAGGCCTATCCGCAGGATCCTGCCGCCCGCGTATTTTTTCCGGATGAACCAGAGCGGCACCATCGTGCCGTGATCCAGTTCCGGATCCCGCTCGCCTAAGGTCCCGGCCGGAAAGCCTTCCGCGTCCGCAAGGCTCACGATGCGGTCCCGCAGTCCGGTGTCGTAGCTTTCCGAAAAGCGGACCTGCCCCGCCCGGAACTGCTTGAAGGAGCCCTTCGCGCCGTCCCCGGGGGAGATGTGGAAATAGTCCGCGTACATGATGCTGTGCGGGCTGGTGATGATGATGGTCTCCGGCTCAAGCGCGGCGATCGCGTCCGCGATCTGCTCATAAGACCTGGTCGTTTCTTTTATTTCTTCCTCGCCGCCGCGTCCGATCTCGGGAATGATCAGGGGCGGATGCGGGACCATAAAGGCTGCTGTGATCGGCATGTCTGTCACCTCATCCATTTGTTCTGTGAATCTGCGGCATCTGCCCGGCTTTCCGTCAGGATCTCCTCCGGCAGGCCGAGCATACGGCAGATGGTAAGGGCATCCTGCGGGCAAGCCGCCTCGGTCTCCACCGGGATCAGGCCGTAGTCCATGGCGTTTTCGATGCGCCGCAGGGCGTCGAGACTGTTTTCGGGAGCAGCCTCTTCCGGCGTTTCCTCCAGCTTTTTCAGTCCTTTCACCTGATAATGCCGCGCCGCATACTGCGCCGCGCCGTCGTAGTGCGTCGCCAGCAGCGTCACCGCGTTCTTGTCGGACAGGTACTTCACCGTCCCCCGCGCAATGGCCGCGCCTTCGCGGGCGTTCGTGCCGCGCGCGAATTCATCCATCGCGATGAAGGACAGGCCGCCTTCCGCCAGATGCGCCGCCGCTTCGTTGAAGCGCAGGATCTCGCCGCCGAAGCTGGAAAGGCCCCGGGCCGCGTCGGATAAGTCTTTATTGATCAGCTCCAGCCGGTCAAAGAGCGGAATGAGAGCCTCTTCGGCAAAGACGAAGCAGCCGCTTAAGGCCAGAGCCAGATTTAACACGACAGTCTTCAGCGCCACGCTCTTGCCGCCCATATTGGCGCCGGTGAGCACCGTCACGCCCTTCGGCAGTCCGATGCTGATAGGTGTGAAGCGGCGGTTCCGTTCGGCGAGCGCCGCCGCGATCTGCGGATGCACCGCGTTCGTAAGAATCAGCGTTTCCCCTCCGATCTGCGGTCTTGTGCAGCCGAAGCGTCCGGCCAGCAGCGCCTTCGCCAGACAGGCGTCCAGGCGGCCGGCGGCCGCCGTATCCTTTTTCAGCGCCTTCAGATGCGGCCGCAGCGCTTCGCTCATATCCTTATAGACGGCCTGCAGCGCGGCTTCCTCCGCTGCCGCCGCCGCCTGCCGTTTCTGCAGCAGATCTTCCCGAAGAGCACCCGGAGCCGTTTCTTCCGCAGCGTTTTCCGCCGGGGAGGCGCCGAGCTCCCGCAGCTGCCGCTCCAGGATACGCTTTTCTTCTCGCGCCGTCTGAAGCGCTTCGCTGCAGGAATCCTCCACGTAGAAGCTCAAGCGTCTGCCGCCTGAAGGATCCAGCACCTTCAGCGCCCCCTCCAGCGGCTCGAGATCTATATCAAATAACCGTTCAAAGACCGGGATCCCCTGCGCCTTTTCCCGCAGCGCTTCCAGGCGGCGGCAAAGCGCCGTCAGTTCAAAGAGTTCCACCTCCGAAAGCGCCTCGCTCTCACAGCGCGCAAAGCTGCCGGAGAGGTCTTTTAGGCCGTGCAGCGACTCCCTGAGGGAAAGCAGCCGGGCCTCATCCGTCCGCAGCGCGGCCAGGAGGAGCCCGACGTTATCCAGTTCACGCTCCAGTTCTTCCTGCCGCTTAGGCCCGTAAAAGCCTTCCGCTTTCAGACGCTTTGCGCCGTAAGGGCAGACCGGCTCCAGCAGGTCCCGCACGTATTTATATCCCAGTTCTTCTTTCTGTTCGTAGGTCAGTATCATCATGGCTCTTGTTTTCCGGCCCGCTTCCGCGCAAGGCGAAGGCGGGACGTCATCCTTCTTTCATCACGTCCAGCACCGGGACGTCCACGGCCGCCTGCATCTTCGCCAGGAACTCCGCCGCGCCGAAGCGCCAGCCGCCGGCCGAAAAAGCATTGACCGTGACGGCTGCCAGCCGGCTGCCCTTCTGCACCGCAAAACGCAGGCCCTGTCCGCACAGACGCGCATACGTCCCGCGCTTCAGCATCAGGCAGCTGCTGTCCCGGACCGCCAGCGTCAGTCCTTCCTTCTTTCTGCCGTCGCGGACCATCGCCGCCGCGCGGGCTTCCGTGAGCGCGCCGGGAAGGACCGTCACCCGCTCATCCGACAGCTCGGACTCCGTCAGTTCCGGCAGGCCCAGCAGCCTAGCCGTAAAAGCCGTCTCCGCCACCACCGTATCCATATCGCGGTCCAGCGAGGCGCCGGTGGAGAGCACACAGGCCCCGTCCGTCACGCCGGCCAGCGGGCTGCGGCGGCTCAAGGCTCCGTCGATCAGCACCTGATCCGCCCCGAAGGCTTCGAAAAGCTTCCGCAGCGGTCCCAGCTGCTCCACGATGGCCGGCCCCGCCAGCTGCACGAAGCCGTCGCTCTTCGCCCGGAAAAGGATCACCTCGCCCAGGCTGGTATAAAGGCCGGTGGAAGCCAGGATCTCCCGCGAAACGTCGCACAAAGGCAGCAGCTGCTCCGCCGTGGCGGCCAGCATGCCCTCGTACAGCCAGATCGGCGGCTTGTCCGTGCCGGTGACCAGATCGCGCCCCTCGCCGTCCCGGCCGATGCTGGTCAGGCCGAGCGTCCTTAAGCCGGCTTCGGCCGACTCCCGGATCAGACGGTTCAAGGCGGTCGTCTTGCCCGCGTTTTTGCACATGCCCAGCATCGCCACGGCCGGCGCGCCGGAAACCAGATCCCTCAGCTTCATCTCTTCCACCCGTTCAGGCTTCGTTTCCTTTTGCGGAATTGTTGAACCTTACCGGAAAATATGATATCATACCCGGCGTAAACAGACAAGCCCCGGAGTATTCCGGACGGCTGCGGGAGGAAAAAATGAAGGGTCTGATCCACATCTACTGCGGGGACGGAAAAGGCAAGACTACGGCTTCCGCCGGACTGGCGGTCCGCGCGGCCGGCGCCGGCAAAAAGGTGCTGTTCGTGCAGTTTTTAAAGAACGGAAACTCCGCCGAACTGGCGCCGCTCCAGACGCTCGGGATCAGGACCCGGGTATGCGGAAAAAAGCACGGCTTCATCTGGACCATGAGCGAAGAAGAAAAGGCCTGCGCGGCCGCGGATTACACCGCGCTGCTGCGGGAGGCCTTTGAGGCGGCGCGCGAAGGCGTCGATCTGCTGATCCTGGACGAGGCCGTCGGGGCGGCCGGCTGCGGCATGATCCCGGAGGCCGAGCTGATACGGCTTCTTAAAGATCGTCCCGAGGGACTGGAAGTCGTTTTGACCGGCCGGGATCCGTCCGAAGCGCTTCAGGCCGAGGCGGACTATATCACCGAGATGAAAAAGATCCGCCACCCCTTCGATAAGGGGATCGACGCCCGGCGGGGGATCGAGTACTGAATAAATGAAATGCATCAGAAAAGCCGGCGGCCGCCGGCTTTTTTTGTTGTCAGACGGAGAAGATCTCCGTATATATCCGTTTTCCGTCCCGGAGGTCCGAGCGCATCAGGGACACTTTTCTGACCATCATCTCGCCCTTCGGCGGCGGCAGCTTCTGCCAGGGCCCGCTCATCTCGCGGATGACGGTGATATGCGGCTGGAAGGCTTTCCGGTCGTATTCGATGCCGGCCGCGTCCAGCCCGCCGCGCACGTCCCGCACCAGCGCGCTTAAGCCCTGATTGCCCTTCAGGCCGATCCAGAGCAGGTTCCCGAAGACGCCGGGCTGCGTTAAGGAAAGGCGGAAGGGCTTGTACGTCAGCTGCTTCAGGGCTTCCTTTACCGGCGCCGCGTCCGCGCACTCGCCCAGGAAGGCCAGCGTCACGTGCAGGTTGCTGCCCGGTACGTAGCGTCCCTTGACGCCCAGTTTCTTTAAGCCGTGCATGCTCTCGATGAGCGCGGCTTTCATTTCATCCGTCAGCTGTATGGCGATAAATAAACGCATGAGCTCTCCTTTCCGGCCTTCTTAGGCCCGCCCGATGCCTTACGGTCTCAGAATTTCGATACGTCTCCGTTCAGGACCGCGCCGGTGAGTTCGTCTCCGTGATAGTTCAGCTTCAGGGAGAAAAAGGGTTCGTTTTCCCGGATCAGGCGGAAAAAGACCGCGTCGCCTTCCCACTGCGGAAGCGAAGAGATCTCTTCGTCCGGCACCCAGCGCAGGACGCCCTCGTCGCAGTCCTTGAGCTCGCCTTCGAAACCGTCCGCCGTAAACAGATGCATATATTCGGTCTCCGGCCAGGTATCGTTCGCAAAGGTTACGATCCCGCGGAAGCGGAAGCTCGTCAGCGTGAGGCCCGTTTCTTCCTTTACTTCCCGGAGCAGGCAGTCTTCCGGACTCTCGCCCGCCTCGAACTTGCCGCCGATGCCGACCCACTTGCCCTCGTTGAGGTCGTGCGCCTTTTTGACGCGGTGGAGGAGCAGGGTCTTTCCGTCTTTTTGTATGTAGCAGAGGGTGGTTAAAAACATTTTTACTGAACGCCTCTCTTATAATTGCCGCGCGTGATGGCAAGGTCCTCCGGCCGGGCGGGCTTTTCGCCGCGCCGAAGAGCGTCCGCAAAGAGGTCCAGGATGCGCTTCGTTTCCGCCGCGCTCTCATCCGTAAACTGCAGCCGCCAGGCAGCCTCGTCCCGCGCGATATCGCCCAGGAACAGCGGCACCGCGTTGTAGATCACGCCCATGCAGAAGCGGCAGCGGCTCTCGCAGGGCATTTCCGCCCCGGTCCGGTCCGTGAGCTGCGTAAACTGCGGGTCCTCAAGCGCCGCTCTCCCGGCCGCTTTCAGGCATCCGTCCTTCGTACGCTTCACACACTGCGCGGAGACCATGAGCGGGATCCGTCCGTAAACGACCTGCTCGCGCGGCAGGAAGCGGGCCTCGCCGTAGTCCTTTTCGTGCAGCTCCAGCGGCAGCGTCAGAGCTTCCGCGCCGGCCTTCGTCAGGAAGGCCTCCGCCTCCCGGTTCCAGGCATAGACGCCCGCGTCCGCGATCCGCTTTCCGGGAAGCTTGTTTTCCTGCCAGAAGGCCAGCTCGTCCAGGCTGCGCAGCAGCACGCCGTCCGGAGCGGCCTCCCGCAGCTGCCGCAGAGTCTCCTCCTTCTCGAAGAGGCGCCGCGCCTCCTGCCGGAACACGAAGGGCAGGGCGTAATAGGCTTTCTTTCCGGCTTCGTGAAGCCTTGCCACCTGCTCCGCCAGCTCCTCCGGCGGGATATAATCCGCCGGCAGATAGATCCCTTCCACCTCCGGGACGGACAGAGCCGCCTCCAGCTGCGCCCGGCTGTCAGCCAGCACGTTCAGGGCCGGCCGCTCCGGCTGCGGCAGAGCCTTCCCGCCCGCCTCCGCCGGGAGCACGCCCGCCTCCTGTCGGCGGAACGGGGCCAGCATCGCTTCTTTTAAGGAATCAAGGGCGCTGCGCCGCAGGGCGTTCAGCTCGCTGACCGGAATAAAGCAGCTTCCCTTCACTTCGGCCGCCAGATCCCGGAACACAAAATCGCTCTCCCCGGTCTTGCCGATCTGCTTTCTTACCTGCTCTTCCGTTAACGGCCGGTTCGACGCCGTCTGCGCGGCCGCGCCTTTCGTGTCAAGAGATATTTTCCTGAAAGATACCATCAGAAGTGATTCTTTATTTTCTTCGACAATAACATTTCCTGATATCACCACCGGATCCGGACTTAAATACTTTTCTTCTATGGCCAGCCGTTTCTCCTCCGGCAGGCTGATGCGCGTCTGCTTTCCGGCCGGATTGATCATTTCCTTCCCGTTATGGCGCTTAAAGTACCCGTCGGTGAAATCGCCCCGGTTGAAGAGCTCAAACAAGAGCTGCTTATCTTCCTTCCGCACGCGGTACGCGCCGCCCGCCTCCAGCTGATCCAGATATTTCCGGTACACGCCGACTACGCCGGCCGTATAGAGCGGGCTCTTCATGCGGCCTTCGATCTTCAGGGACTTCGCGCCCGCCTCCTTTAAGGCCGGCAGCAGATCCAGCGCGCACAGATCCCGCATGTTCAGGTAGGAACCGCCCTCGTAGAGCAGGCGGCAGGGCTGGGCGCAGCGCCCGCGGTTGCCGCTCCGTCCGCCCAGAAAGCTGCTCATCAGGCACTGTCCCGAATAGCAGTAGCACAGCGCTCCGTGGATAAAGACCTCCAGATCGATGCCCGTCCGTTCCCAGATCAGGCGGATCTCCTGAAGCGAGAGCTCCCGCGGCAGCACCAGGCGCTTTAAGCCCTGCGCCTTTAAGAGCGCCGCCCCCTCCGGTCCGCAGACGGTCATCTGCGTGGAACCGTGCAGCGGCAGATCCGGGAAGGCTTCCCGCAAGAAACGAAAAACGCCGAAGTCCTGTATGATCACCGCGTCCAGCCCCGTCTCGTACAGAGGCTTTAAGTAATCGTACAGTTCTTCGCCGATCTCGGAATTTTTCAGTAAGGTGTTGACGGTCAGATAGAGCTTTTTCCCGCGCAGATGGGTATAGTCGATCGCGCGCTTGACGCCGTCGTCGTCCGGATTGTCCGCATACGCCCGCGCGCCGAAGCGCGGGCCGCCCATATAGACCGCATCCGCGCCGGCGTGAAAGGCCGCCTGCATGCTCTCAAAGGAGCCGGCCGGCGCCAGCAGCTCCATCGCGTCAGTTTTTTTCGTCATGACGGTACCGGCCGGAAATCAGATCGTGCTTTAAGCTGTAGATCTCCTCTTCCAGCTGCTCCTGCTTTGCTTTTAGATTCTCCACCTGCCGGAGCGTCTTGAAATAGTCGTCCGCCATGTTGAGAAGGAGCGTCAGATGCTGAAAATCCGCGTTCTGCCGCAGGTAGCCCTGCATGCGCTTGAGCTCCGCCTCCTTGCCGTTGACGTACGTGGCGACGCGCTGCAGATAGGCCTCGTCCTCGCTTCCGCCCAGGATATAGTTCTTGCCCATCAGGTTGACTTCGATATAGTTCTTTTCCGCCATAAAGCTCTCCTTTCGGAAGCGGTCCGTGCGGCATGCCGCCCCGTCCGCTTACAGCTGCGCCGCGATCTTCTCCTTGGTCTCCTGCATCTCCTCCGGCGTGGTGCTGCCCGGCGCCCACAGACCCAGCACGCCGTCGCCCTTCCGGCGCGGGATCACGTGCAGATGAAAGTGGAACACGGACTGTCCCGCCGCCCTGCCGTTGTTCTGGATCAGGTTGAAGCCGTCATAGCCGAAGGCCTTCTTCTGCGCGCTTCCGATCTGCCCGCCGATCTTCATCACGTGGCCCAGCAGCGTCTTCGGCATGGTGGTCACGTCCTTGTAGTGGCGCTTGGGCAGCACCAGCGCATGGCCGCGCGCTGCCGGGTTCAGATCCAGGATCACCCGGACCTTATCATCCTCGTAAAGCGTTGCGGACGGGATCTCGCCCGCCGCGATCCTGCAGAAAATACAGTTCTTCATACCTTTTCCCCTTCCGTTTCCGTCGTTTTATTCCGGCCCGTCAGCCCTTTGAGAAGGCTGAGCGCGTAATCCCATATTTCCAGTTTGAACAGCTTTGCGCCGGCCACGTAAAGCGCGATGCCCAGCGGGATCTGGATCAGCAGCGTGATCAGATCGTGCAGGCCTAAAAGAGACACCGCCCAGACCGCCAGCCCCATACCGGCGGAGAGGAGGATGTGCGGCAGCATATCCTTCAACTGATCCCGGTAGCTGTAGCCCAGAAGCTTCCGGTTCGGCCAGGAGTTGATGATCTGCCCGGTGATGCAGGTAAAGATCTGGCCCAGTGCGATGGCCATGACGCTGATCTGCGCCGTTACGAACAGCGTCAGAATCCCGATCGTCTTCTTGATGATCTCCAGCTTCAGGAACAGGTCGCTCCGCCCCAGCGCCTTGATCGCGTTCAGGTTCGCCGTATGCACGCAGTAGAAAGCAAAGACGAAGCTGAAGATCTGCAGGTACGGAACGGCCGGCAGCCAGTCGTCCGCCAGCACCAGCCGGACGAAGGGCAGCGCGACGGCGGCAAGCCCCGCCATCATCGGCATGATGATAAAGGAGCTCAGCTGGATGGCACGGCGGGTCATCATCCGCACCTGCGGGACGTTGTCCTGCTCCGAGCTCATGATCGGCAGCAGGATGTTGTTGGTCGATTCGTTGATGTTCGTGACCAGAAGGCTCGGGATCGTATCGCCCTTGTTGTAATAGGCCAGGGCCTCGTCCGTATCGCGCAGGCCGATCACGATCTGTGCAAGCTTATTGTAGACTGTATCCACCAGGGAGCTGACCAGCAGCTTCCAGGCATAGGAAAAGAGCTCTTTCAGGCGTTCGAACGAGAACATCTTCTTCGGCCGCCAGTGAACCGTCAGCCAGAGGATGATCGTATCGATGGTCGTATTGACCAGGTTCTGGACGATCAGCGCCCAGACGCCGTAACCGTTGTAGGCCATCCAGATGCCGACGACCGCCGCCACCAGGGTGCCCGTTAAGGTCGCGTAGAAGAAGCGCTTGAACAAAAGGTTCCGGGAGACGTAGGCCACCTGCACGTTTTTGATGCCGCCGAAGACCAGGATCAGGGACAGGCCCCGAAGCGGTCCGATCAGCTCCGGCTGATCGTAGATCTTTGCGATCAGCGGCGCGCCGACGTACATCAGGGCGTACAGCGCCACGCACATGAGGATATTAAAGTAAAAGACCGTGGAGAAATCCAGGTCGTCCGCGTTCTTTTTCTGGATCAGGGCGTCGTTCAGCCCGCAGGTCACGAAAATGCTCACGATGGAGGTAAAGACCGTGACCGTCGCCACCAGGCCGTAAGGGCCCGGCCCCAGCTTGCGGGACAGAAGCAGCGAGACGATAAAACCGACTCCCTGGGCGCCGAAGCGCTCCAGAAAACGCCATATGAAGTTGGAAGCCGCTTTCTGACGCAGATCCATGATGTTCTCTTTCCGAATGATTTACCGTCCCTTGATGCGGTCGTAAGCCTTCGCCAGCCACGGGAGCTTTTCCCTGAGGCTGTCCCGCCGCAGCCGCTTCATCCGCTCCGGATACAGCTCGGCGGCCTTTTTCTTGTCGCCCTGCTCGCAGAGCGCGCGGAAGTGGAACGCGTCCCGCAGATCCTCCCGCTTTGCGATGGCCTCGGCGGCCTCCGCGTGGTACTTCCCCTCATAATGCGCGTCCACGGTCTTCAGCATGTCGATGACGACGTTATGCTGCGCGATGACCTTTTCCGGGCTGGCCATGTTGTTGACGGTCCAGGAGCCGGGCACGCCGTCGTTGTGGACGCTCATGACCTCGGGCAGATAGTGACAGCGGCCCTGCGTCACCGCATAAAGCAGCAGGGTGTAATCGCCCACGCCTCTTACGTAAAAGGCGTCCGGCACGCTCTTGTTGACGTTGGCCCGCAGCATAAAGGAGTTCGTGGCAAAAAGGCCGGCCCCGTCCACGAAGATCTCGCGGAGCGAAAAGTCCCGCTCCTTCTCTTCCGCCGGATAGTTGAAATCCCGGCTGCCGTCCGTTCCCTCCACGTGCCATAAGGCCCGGTGGGTCACGATGCTGCAGTCCGGATGCGCCTCCAGATAATCGACCTGCCGCTGCAGCTTGTCCGGATCCGAGAAATAGTCGTCGCCGTCGCAGTGCGCAAAATACTTCCCGCGGGCGATCGGGAAGATAAAATCGTACATGCTGTGGTAGTCCGGCTTCGAATACTGGTTTTCCGTCTGAATATAGGGAATGACGGTCTCCGGATACCGGGCCTGATATTCCCGGATGATGTCCGAAGTGCCGTCGGTGGAGGCGTCGTCGTGTATGATGATCTCGAAGGGAAAGTCCGTTTTCTGCGCCAGAAAGCTGTCCAGCGCCCGCCGGATATAGTCTTTGTGATTAAAGGTGACGCAAAGGATCGAAACCAGCGGTTCCATGCTTTCCCCCTGATGTTTCCGTCTTTCCTGGTTCCGCCGTCTGAAAGCTCAGCGGAGGATGATATCGCAGATCCGGTCCACGATCTCGGGGGCCAGATCACCGTACATCGGCAGGGTCAGGACGCGGTCCGCCACGTGGTCCGCGAGCGGCGTCTTTTCCTTCCCGGCCGAAGGATAGTCTTTATAGCAGTCAAAATCGTTGGTCAGCGGATAGAAGTACTTCCGGGGCACGATCCCCTCCGCCTTCAGCTCCTCGAAGATCCGGTCGCGGTCCTTCTTATATCCGTCGAAGACCACCGGATAGTAGGCGTAGTTGGAGGATACGCCCGGCTGCGCCTTCGGGATCACGATGCCCGCCCGGCCGCCGAGACGCCCGTCGTACTGGGCGGTCACTTTTTTCCGTCTGGCGATCTCTTCGTCCACGTGGCGCAGATTGCACAGGCCCATGGCGGCCTGGAACTCGTTCATCTTCGCATTGCCGCCCACGTAGGCCACTTCCTCCGCGTTGCGGATGCCGAAGTTCTTCAGGTCGTTCAAAGGCTGCTCCAGCGCGTCCGAGGCGAAGGTCAGCGCACCGCCCTCGATGGTGTGGTACACCTTCGTGGCGTGGAAGCTGAACATGGACATGTCCCCGAACGCGGCGCTGCTGAAGGAGCCCGCCTGACCGCGGAAGCCCTCCTTGCGCACGCCGAAGGTGTGCGCCGCGTCGTAGATCAGCTTTAAGCCGTACTTTTCCGCCAGCGCGTCAAAGGCCTCCACGTCGCAGAGATGCCCGTACACGTGGACCGGCAGGATCGCCACGGTCTTTTCCGTGATCAGCGCCTCCGCCTTCTTCGGATCCAGCGTGTAGGTCTCCGGATCGATGTCCGCGAAGACCGGCACCAGGCCGTTCCGCACGATGGCGTGCGTGGTGGACGCGAAGGTATAGGGCGTCGTGATCACCTCGCCGCCCCGCGGCAGGTTCAGCACCGCCAGCGCGTTCTCCAGGGCCAGATGGCCGTTGGTGAACAGGATGACGTGGGGGACGGAGAAATACTCCTCCAGTCCCCGCTCCAGTGCCTGGTGCTTTTCTCCCATATTGGTCAGCCAGTGGCTGTCCCAGATGCTTCTGATCTCGTCGATATATTCTTCAAAGTCCGGAAGATAGGACCGGGTCACGTTGATCATCCTGCTTGCTCCTTTTGCAAAATAGCTGCTTTTCCGGCGCTCCGCCGGCGTTTCAGATCACTCCTCCAGCTGCGAGGTGCAGTGCGGGCAGCGGCGGGCCAGAATCGGGATCTCGCTCTGGCAGAACGGGCAGATCTTGGTGGTCGGCTCGGCGGGCTCTTCCGCAGGGGCCTCGGCCGCCTTGCGCTCCTCTTCCATCTTGCGCATCTTGTTGATGCCCTTCACGATCATGAAGATGATCAGGGCCAGGATCAGGAAGGTGATGATGGCGGAGATGAACGCGCCGAACTTGATGGCGACTTCCTCTGCCACGACCTCGCCGGCCGGGCTGAGTTCCGCTTCCTTCAGCACGATCTTCAGGGCGTTGTCCAGGCTGTTGACGCCGGGGATCAAAGCGATCAGGGGATTGACGATATTGGTCGTAAAGGCCGTTACCAGAGCGGTGAAGGCGCCGCCGATAATGACGCCGATCGCCATATCGATCATGTTCCCCTTTACGGCAAATTCCTTGAATTCAGCCATAAATTTCTTCATAGGGGTCCTCCTTCGCGGACAGATTCATATCGTCTGTCCTGATCTTTATATTTTACTTGGTTTTTGAAAGAATTACAAGCCGGCGCGCCGCTTTCCGGAAGATTTTATCGGCCTTTGCCTTTTCTCTTAAACAGGCGGAAGTCGCCGCCCGAAAGCAGCTTTTTCCGCCGGGATAAGACGGCGGCGGCAAGAACGTAATACAGGGCAAGAAGCGGCAGCGCCGTCCCTTCCAGCGAAGGGAACAGGCGGCTCTGCGCATCCGGCACCAGATGCTGCGGCACAAGGCCGGCGGTCAGGTTGAGCAGGAAGTGAAAAACGACGACCAGGCGAAGGCTCCCGCCGGCCGCATAGAGCGTCTGCAGGAACAGGGCCGTCACCACGGCCAGCATCACCTGCGGGATCACGGTCGAAAAAGGCGCCGACGCCAGATTGACCAGATGCATGGCGCCGAAGGTCAGCGCCAGAAAGAGCATGTCGACGGTCCGGTACTGCCCTTCCGTTTCAAAGAGGATGCGCCCCCAGAGGCGGAAGTACAGTTCCTCCCAGAGAGCCGTGGACAGAATGCCGAGAACGGCCAGAACGATCCCGTAGGCGTTTGTCTCCGGCCGGAAGGGTCCCAGATAGCAGAGCAGGGCAAAGATAAGCGGCGGCAGGATCAGCAGGAAATACGGTGAGAAAAGCCGGCCGTCCCCTTCCGGATCCAGGTAGCCGCTCTGCTTCGCCAGCATGAAGGCCAGCCAGGCCAGGCCGAATTTAACGAACAGCGAGATATACGGGATCCCGAGGCTCTCGTCCAGAAAACTGCCCGCCAGCACCAGCAGCGTCGCGATCAGCGCCGTCAGGAAATAGTAAAGCCGCCGCTTCCCGTAGGAGGCGGAAAGGCGGATCTTCTTCTGCTTCAGTTTTTTCAAGGATAGATTCGGCATCGTCTCACACCGTCCTGTCCCGGACCAGTTCCAGCCGCCTGACGGCCTGCGGCAGCGCGCGGACCGTATCCGAAGCCGTCATGGCCGTCGGTCCGGTCTCGTCCTGTGCCCGTTCGCCGGCCGCCCCGCAGAGGTAAGCCGCCGCAGCGGCCGCTTTCGGCAAAGACGCCTTGCTGTAGCCCAGCACCGCCGCCAGCACGCCGCTCAAAACGTCCCCGCTGCCGGCGGTCGCCATGCCCGGGCAGCCCCGGTCGGTGATCCATGTCTCGTCCCCGTCCGTGACGATCGTCGCGGGGCCTTTGAGCAGCAGCGTGCAGCCGAAGCGGGCGGCAAAATCCTTTGCCAGCTCCAGCGGTTTCGCTTCGATTTCCTTTACGCTCCGGCTAAGCAGCCGGGACGCTTCTCCCAGATGAGGCGTCAGGAGGACCTGCGCCCGCGTCGTTTTCAGAAGCTCGCAGCCCAGCCCGGCCAGTTCCGTCAGGCCGTCCGCGTCTATGATCAGCCGGCCCTCAAAATGAGCCAGCAGGTAAGCCAGAGCATTCCGGATTTCTTCTCCGCGTCCGATCCCCATGCCGAAGGCGATCACCCGGCAGCGGCTGCAGAGCACCTCCCACTCCGCCTCTTCAAAGCGGACCGCGCCGTCTTCGGTCTCGGACAGCGGGAAGGCCGTGCTTTCCAGCGTATAGGGGATCATCGCGGGCACCAGGCTCTTCGGCACCGCCGCGACGGCGACGCCGGCACCGCTCTTCATGGCAGCGGAGGCCATAGCCGCCAGACGGGGCGCGCCGTTGTACGCCAGACAGCCGCCGGCCAGCCCCACGTAGGCGTAGGCACCCTTGTGGGAATAGTTGCGGCGCTGCGGCAGGCAGGCGGCCGCGTCCTTTTCTTCCATCAGCCGGGCATCCGTCTGTAAGGGCCGGATGCCGATATCGCAGTTGATCAGTTCGCCTCTTACGTCCTTGGCCCGGCCCAGAAAATGTCCGGGCTTAAAGCTTCCGACCGAGACCGTCTGATCCGCCCTGACGGCCGGATCGCCCAGCCCCGAATCGCCGTTTATTCCGCTGGGGATATCCACCGCCACGGTAAAAGCGCCGGAAGCGTTCATCTGCCGGATCGCGTCCGCATAGAGTCCCTCGGCCGGCCGCGAAAGGCCCGTCCCGAAGAGGCAGTCGACCAGGGTTTTCCAGCCGGAAAGATTCTCTCCCGCCTCGTAGAAGCGCACCGGAACGTTCCGCTCAAGGCACTGCTCCAGATAGTAAGCGCCGTCTTCGGAGAGCGCACGGCTCAGCCGCAGCACCGTTACCGGGACGTTTTTCTCCGCCAGCAGACAGGCGATGGCATAGCCGTCGCCGCCGTTGTTGCCGCTGCCGCAGAGCACCGCGGCCGGGCCCTGGATATCAGCCCGTTCGACGACGCCCCGCGCCGCCCGGAGCATCAGCTCCCGGCCGGGCGTTTCTTCCCGGATCGTCGCCGCGTCGCTGTCCCGCATGGTTTTGACCGATAAAATCTCCTGCATAGTCCCTGTTCCTGCCGAAGGATCTCCCTTAAAACGGAATCTGAAAGAATATTATAGCATTTCTCCGGATATATGGCAAGGGAGCAGCCCGGTTTCCCGGACTGCTCCCTCCCTGTGTGCCTTATGTTTACTCTAAGTCGATGGTCCCCATCGGGCAGACACCGGCACAGGAGCCGCACTCAATGCAGGCATTGGGGTCGATCTCATACTTGCCGTCACCTTCCGCGATAGCACCTACCGGGCACTGAGCCGCACAGGCACCGCAGGAAACGCACTGATCACCAATTTTATACGCCATAATTTGTACCTCCCTGTTCCTTTATTCAAAGACCCGGCGGTCTTCGGAAGTATTATATTGTGCTTTCTCCTCTTTTGCAAGGATTATTCAAAAAGATTTTTTGCGCTTTTTCCTTTCGGCGGCTTACTGCCCCACCTGTCCTTTCAGAATATCCAGCAGTTCACCGACGTTGTCTTTTGTGACCAGCATACCGAAGCCTTCCTTCAGCAGTTCGTCGTCGGTGACCCCGCGGACAAAGCAGTCCAGCAGAAGGTCCCCGGTCTCAGCCGTATAATGCGACGTCTCCAGAAAGTTCGCGTTATCTGAGGTGATCCGGTTCAGGCCGCTGAAATTGTAATAATCCGTCACTTCCGCGAGTTCTTCGAGGAAGCGGAACCAGTCCTTGTCCAAAGAGGCTTCATAAGTTACGGGATGCATCGGATTGGTAAAAACAACCAACTCTATCCCGTTTTCCTCACAGATCCGTACGATGTCCCGCATATTGCCAATCGTCTCTTCCAGATAGTCCGCGTATCCGATGCTCCCCGATATCACCTCTGCATGCTCCCAGTCATAGCTCGATATCTGGCCGTAATCGATGGCGGATCCGTTGTCATAGAAGCCTTTGACGTAGCCGTCTCCCCAGACCTGATGGGGCACGATGACCGGCAGGGAAAGGACGGCAATACCCGTATTCAGGTACATGCCGTAAAGGTTTTCCCAGCTTTCCGAGAGGTACTCATACGGACAGTGCAGACAATCCATCAGGGCCTCCGGCTGGAAGGTGTAGGAGATGCTGTCGAGCCCGATAAAGATTTTCTTCGGGATGATATGATTGGCGAGCAGCGTTTCCAGATTCCGGAGATGCTGTTCGGGGATCCCGGCGGAATAGGTCATATTGTAGCAATGCAGCTCTTCGATCTTTTCCGTATGGATTGCGCCTACACGGGAAGATCCGAAAAGAAAGGCGTCGAATTTATCCGGATTGTCCAGGATATACGACATTTTTACATAGTTTTTGTTGGGCTCCACGCCGTTGTCTCGGATGGATTCCGTGTGAAACACGTTATAGGGATCCAGGCAGTACGGAAAGACGATGCCGATGAGTGCGGCGTACAGGATAAAACAGGCAGCTTTTATAACGAACGATTTCATGCTTGCGTCCTCCCTTAGAACTGGAAGTATACGAAGGTGGCATCCATCGGAGCCCTGAAGAAAAGGATCAGGGTCACGATCCCGACATAAAACAGATATCTGACGACGGCTTTCCTGCCGGAGACCCACTCGATGACGTCTGTTTTCAGGGAAGCAAAGTCATAAACGGTAAGCAGGGTCAGCGACAGAATGATCTGCAGGAGTGTCCGCTTTGTGAGCAAGCAGTCCTTCAGTCCCTGAAACACATAGTTGTAAGGGGAGGATATCCCGTTAAACATCCTGGAGAACAAGGTGAAAACGTCTGACAGCTGATTGGCCCGGAAAAAGGTCCACGCAAGCGTGCAGAATACAAAGACCAGAGCGGTCTTGAAGAAACCGGAAGCACGCCCCGGCGCTTTCGGATGCTTCTGCTTCAGCAGGTTCAGCGCATTTTCGACGATCTGCGCGAGGCCGTGGATCCCGCCCCAGATCACGAAGGTCCAGCTGGCGCCGTGCCACAGGCCGCTGGCCAGG
>JAEEUR010000002.1 GCA_016290595.1 Lachnospiraceae bacterium
TTTCTCTTTGTAAACAGCAGCAGGTCTTTGCGTTCGATCGTTCCATCCTGATCCACGTCAGGGAACATGTTTTTGAAAGAAGCTTAAACGTTTTCGTTTTCAGACAGCAGAAGGATTCTGAAATGCAGCAATGCAGCAGATCTTGTTTGTCAAGGGAGCCGCCGCCGGCAAAGCGCTCCCGGTGCTCATGAGCGCAGCCTTGCGGCTGGGCCGGTGCGGACGCCGCCTGCGTCTTCAGCCGTAAGGAACCCGGCGGCGGTGTCGCACTTCACTGGTTTCTTAAATTAAAAAATAACACTCCGGGTCTTATCTGTCAATAGCTCCGATTGTTTTATAATAAATTCCCGCTTGCCCTTGACAAAGACCGCCTTTTTCCTCTATACTTTTGGCGTACCTTTAAAGTCGGTCCCGTGAGACCGCCAAGGAATTGCAAAGGCTGTCAGCCTGCGCGCAGCGTGCTTTTCCACTGCACTCCCTTGGCGGGGGGAGCAGTTTTTTATAGGGAAGGAGCCGCATATCCGTACTTTACTCACCAACGTCAACGTATACCGCAACGGCGATATCCGGAAAGAGGATGTTTCCGTTGTCGACGGCGTCCTTTCGTTCGGACGCCGCGCTTCGGATTTCGACCGTATCATTGCCGCTGACCGTTATACTCTTCTGCCCGGCCTCGCCGACGTGCACGTGCACTTCCGTGAGCCGGGTTTTTCTTATAAAGAGACCATCGCAAGCGGCAGCCGGGCGGCAGCACACGGAGGCTATACCGCGGTCTGTTCCATGCCCAATTTAGATCCCTGTCCGGACAGTCCGGAAAACCTCCGGGTCCAGCAGGATATCATAGAAAAGGACGCGGTCATCCGCGTGTTCCCCTACGGCGCCATTACCGTCGGAGAAAAGGGAGAAGTTCTGGCGGATCTGGAGGCGCTGGCCCCTTATGTCGCCGCTTTTTCCGACGACGGCCACGGCCTGCAGCGGGATGACGTCATGCGGCAGGCCATGCTCCGGGCCAAAGCTCTCGGCAAGCTGATCGTCGCGCACTGCGAGGACAACCGCCTGCTGAAGGGCGGTTATATCCACGACGGAGCCTACGCCGCCGCGCACGGGCATAAGGGAATCTGCTCCGAATCCGAATGGGGACAGATTGCCCGCGATCTTAAGCTCGTCCGGGAGACCGGCTGCGGCTATCACGTCTGTCACGTTTCTGCCAAAGAAAGCGTGGAGCTGATCCGCCGGGCCAAAGCAGATGGCTTAAACGTCAGCTGCGAGACCGCGCCCCACTATCTCCTGCTGAATGATTCCATGCTCGAAGAAGACGGCCGCTTTAAAATGAATCCGCCCATCCGCTCCGAGGAGGACCGCCGGGCACTCCTGGAAGGGATAAAAGACGGAACCATAGACATGATCATTACCGACCACGCGCCGCACTCGGCGGAAGAAAAAAGCCGGGGCCTTCAGGGGAGTCTGATGGGCGTCGTCGGTCTGGAAAGCGCTTTCCCGCTTTTGTATACGCATCTGGTCCTGAAAGGGGAGCTGAGCCTTTCCCGGCTGATCCGGCTGATGTGTGACAATCCCCGCAGACGTTTCCGCCTGCCCGATACGTTACAGGAAGACCGGCCTGCGGATTTCACCTTATTCGACTTAAACGAGAGCTATACCATAGACCCCGGCGATTTCCTGAGCAAGGGCCGCGCCACCCCCTTTGCCGGCTGGCTGGTTAAAGGCCGCTGCCTGATGACGGTATCAAACGGCACCGAAGCCTGGACCGATCCCCGGCTTGTCAAGTAAAGAAACGGTCAAATCATGAAACAAGCTGATTTTACGATACTGGAAAATAAAAAACTGACCGAAAACGTCCGGTTGCTGTATCTTCAGGGCGACACTTCCGGCATTACCCGTCCGGGCCAGTTTGTGAACCTTAAGCTGGAAGGCCGCTTCCTGCGCCGTCCTCTCTCCGTCTGCGACCGCGAGGACGGCCGGCTGACCCTGATCTATAAGATCACCGGCGCCGGTACCGGACAGCTGAGCCTCCTGCCGGCCGGAACTAAGCTCGATCTGCTGACCGGTCTCGGCAACGGCTACGACCTTCGGGAAGCCGGGACGGATCCGCTTGTGATCGGCGGCGGCGTAGGCATTCCGCCTCTGTACTATCTGACCAGAGAACTCATCGCGGCAGGCCGGAAAGTCACGGCGGTACTGGGCTTTAACACCGCCGGCGAAATCTTCTATACGGACGAATTCCGCTCTCTCGGTGCCAACGTTCTGGTAACCACGGCGGACGGCTCGTATGGGATCAGAGGCTTTGTGACGGACGCCCTGCCCGGACTGGATTACAGCGTCTATTATGCCTGCGGTCCGGAACCGATGCTGAAAGCGGTTTGGCAAAAAGCAAAGGGCCCCGGTCAGCTCAGCTTTGAAGAACGAATGGGCTGCGGCTTCGGCGCCTGCATGGGCTGCACCTGCCGCACCGTCACCGGCTATAAGCGCATCTGCAAGGAAGGCCCCGTGCTGCGGAAGGAGGAGATCCTGTGGAACGCCTGAACGTAAGCCTTTGCGGCATAGAACTGGACAACCCCGTCATTCCGGCTTCCGGCACCTTCGGCTACGGCCATGAATTCGCCGAGCTTTATGATATCGATCTGCTCGGAACGTTTTCTTTTAAAGGCACCACTCTCCTGCCCCGCTTCGGAAACGAAACGCCGCGTATTGCGGAAGCGCAGGCCGGCATGCTGAATGCCGTCGGCCTGCAGAATCCCGGCGTGGAGGCGGTCATCGCGGAAGAACTGCCGAAGCTTAAAACCTGTTTTCACAAGCCCGTCATGGCGAACGTCAGCGGCTTTTCCGTTGAAGAATACGCCGCCGTCTGCAAAAAGCTGGACAAAGAGCCGCAGGTCGGCTGGCTGGAAGTCAATATCAGCTGTCCCAACGTGCACGGGGGCGGCATGAGCTTCGGGACCGATCCCGCCCAGGCGGCCGCCGTGACCCGAGCCGTCAAAACGGTGACCTCGAAGCCGGTCATCATGAAGCTCTCTCCCAACGTAACGGATATCGTCTCCGTGGCGAAGGCCTGTGAAGAAGCCGGCGCCGACGGCATCAGCCTGATCAATACGCTTCTTTCCATGCGGATCGACTTAAGGACCCGCCGCCCGGTCCTGGCGAACGTGACAGGCGGGCTTTCCGGCCCCGCGGTCTTTCCGGTAGCCCTGCGGATGGTCTGGCAGGTCGCACGCGCGGTTTCGGTTCCGGTCGTCGGCCTGGGCGGAGTCAGCTCGGCGGAGGACGTGATCGAAATGATGCTGGCCGGGGCATGCGCCGTGGAGATCGGCGCCGCCAATCTGCGGGATCCCTGGATCTGCAAAAAAATCATTGAAGAACTGCCGGCGGTCATGGACCGTCTGGGCATAAATAATCTGCGCGATATCATCGGAGGAGCCCGGTAATGGGAAAAGACGTCATCATTGCCTGTGATTTTGCTTCGGCGGAAAGCACCTTTGCTTTCCTGGACCGATTTACGGAAGAAAAGCCTTTCGTCAAGATCGGCATGGAGCTGTTTTACGTGGAAGGCCCGGCCATCGTCCGGGAGATAAAAGCCCGCGGCCACAAGATCTTTCTGGATCTTAAGCTCCACGACATTCCCAACACCGTCAAGAAAGCCATGACCGTCCTCTCCGGCCTGGAGGCGGACATCTGCAATCTCCACGCCGCCGGCGGCCTGGACATGATGAAAAGCGCCGTCGAAGGGCTGACCCGTCCGGACGGCAGCCGGCCGCTTCTGATCGCCGTGACGCAGTTGACCTCCCTGGACCAGCAGCGTCTTGAAACAGAGCTGCTGATCCGCCAGCCGCTGGAGGAAGTGGTCCTGCACTATGCCGCGAATGCCAGAAAGGCCGGTCTGGACGGCGTGGTCTGTTCCCCGCTGGAAGCCGGCCGCGTCCACGAGGTCTGCGGAAAGTCGTTCCTTACGGTAACGCCGGGCATCCGCTTTGCCGGGGGCCCGTCCGGCGACCAGCAGCGCGTCACCACGCCGAAAAAGGCGCGGGAGCTCGGCTCGGACTACATCGTAGTCGGCAGACCCATCACCGCCGCCCAGGATCCGGTGGCAGCCTACCGCCGCTGCCTGGCGGATTTTACAAACTGATTCTCAGACGAACAAGGAGGAAAGCATATGGAGGAAAAGATCGCCCGGGACCTGCTGAGCATCGGCGCGGTTTTTCTGCGGCCGGAGCAGCCCTTCACCTGGGCCAGCGGCATCAAAAGCCCCATCTACTGCGACAACCGGCTGACCTTAACTGCGCCGGCCGTCCGAAACGACATTGAAAACGGACTGGCGGAGCTGATCCGCACCTGCTACCCGGAGGCAGAAGTTCTGATGGGCACGTCTACGGCAGGCATCGCGCACGCCGCCATCACGGCCCATATCATGAATCTGCCCATGGGCTACGTGCGGAGCGGCAGCAAGGATCACGGCCGCCAGAACCGTATCGAGGGAAGGCTTGAGCCCGGTCAGAAAGTGGTGGTGGTGGAAGATCTGATCTCCACCGGCGGCAGCGTGATCGAAGTCGTGGAAGCGCTGCGCGAAGCCGGTGCCGAAGTGCTGGGCATCGTCAGCATCTTCACCTACGGCATGCGGAAAGGGCTGGAGCGGCTGGCGGCCGCCCGCGCTGAAAACCATTCCCTGACAAACTTTGACGCAATTACCCGGGTCGCGGTCCGGGAAGGCTATATCAGACAAGCCGACGTTGACCGTCTGATTGCTTTCCGGAACGACCCGTCCGACGAAAGCTGGATAACAGGAGGAACCCAATGAAAAATCTGATCGACATCATGCAAATGAGTCCGGAGGAACTGCAGGAATTAGTTGACCGCGCCATGGACATCATTGCCAACCCGGCCAAGTACGCCGACGCCTGCCGCGGAAAGAAACTGGCGACGCTCTTCTTCGAGCCCTCGACCCGTACCCGTCTCAGCTTTGAGGCGGCCATGTACGAGCTGGGCGGCAACGTGATCGGCTTCTCGGAGGCCGCCAGCAGCTCCGCCGCTAAAGGTGAAAGCGTAGCCGATACCGCCCGTACCGTCGGCTGCTACGCCGACATCATCGCCATGCGGCACCCCAAGGAAGGCGCGCCTCTGGTAGCGTCCCGCAAAGCGGGCGTTCCCGTCATCAATGCCGGCGACGGCGGCCACAACCACCCCACGCAGACGCTGGCCGACCTGCTGACCATCTACCGTGAAAAGGGGACCTTCGAAAACCTGACCGTCGGTCTCTGCGGCGACTTAAAGTTCGGCCGCACCGTTCACTCCCTGATCTCCGCAATGTCCCGCTATGCGGGCGTCCGTTTCGTCCTGATCTCCCCGGAGGAGCTGCAGGTGCCCCGCTACATCATCACCGATCTGTTAGAGCCGAACGGCATCCCTTACGAAGAGGTCACCAGCCTGGAGGACGCCATGCCGGAGCTGGATATCCTCTACATGACCCGCGTCCAGCGCGAACGCTTCTTCAACGAGGCGGACTATATGCGCCTGAAGGACAGCTATATCCTCACGCCGGAAAAACTTCGCAGCGCCAAGGAAAGCCTGTCCATCCTGCATCCGCTGCCCCGCGTCAACGAGATCTCCGTGGCGGTAGACGACGATCCCAGAGCCTGCTATTTCAAGCAGGTCTTAAACGGCAAATATATGCGCATGGCGCTGATCCTGAAATTACTGGAGGTGAACATATGATTATCGGTCAGATCAAGGACGGCATCGTATTGGATCACATTACCGCCGGCCGCGGGATGGAAATCTACAAAATTTTAGGTCTGGACAAGCTGGACTGCACGGTCGCCATGATCAAGAATGCGGAAAGCACCAAAAAAGGCCGGAAGGATATCATCAAGGTCGGTCAGGTGATCGATCTGGATTTTGACGTGCTGGGCTATATCGATCCGGGCATCACGGTCAATATCATCGAGGACGGCAAGCTCGCCAAGCGGCAGCACCTGAACCTGCCGGAACGCGTACGCGGCATCATCCGCTGCAAAAACCCGCGCTGCATCAGCTCCACAGAGCAGGAGCTGGTCCATGAGTTCCGTCTGACGGACCCTGAAAAGAAGATCTACCGCTGCATTTACTGCGAACACGAAGCGCCGAAAACCCTCGACTGACGACTGTCGGGCGAAAAAGGGGAGGTTTTCCGGGATTCGGCCGCCTGCCGGACCCCGGGGCCTCCTTTTTTATCTTTTCCGGATTCTTCGCCTCTTTTTCCGAATTTTTCTTTGCATTCCGTCCGGATTATGATAAAATTACAAAGAAATCAGGAGAAACGAGAGGCACGTCATGTTTCCTTTTATCGTAAACCCGGCCGCCAAATCCTGGCACAGCAAGGCTTATGCGGAAAAAATCAGGCAGGCGCTGAACGACGCCGGCATCGAAAACGCTTTTTATTATACGGAAAAGCCCGGCATGACCGGCGAACTGGCTGCCCGCTTCGTCACGGACGGGCCCGAAGCGCCCGAGCGGCTGGGACTGATCGGCGGCGACGGGACCTTAAACGAACTGGTCAACGGACTACCCGACGGCCCGCTTCCGCCTCTCTTCTATATTCCGTACGGCTCCGGCAACGATTTTGCCCGCGGCTTTCAGCTGCCCGTGACGGAGAGCAACGGTCCCGAAATGGCCGTGAAAGCTTCATCGCTGGAGGCGCAGACCGTGGATATCGGACAGCTGTCGATAGACGGCCAGGCTCCCTGCCGCTTTATCGTATCCGGAGGCATCGGCTTTGACGCCGCCGTCTGCTTCGATATGCTGCACAACAGCATCAAGAAAAAGCTGAACCGCCTGCACCTGGGCTTTCTCGCCTATCTGGTGCTGGGCATCAAAAACATGTTCGGCTGTCCCCTGGCAAACGGGACGCTCATCATCAACGACGGGGAGCAGACCGTTCCGCTGAAAAAGCTGGCCTTTATGTCGGCGCACAATCTGCCGTACGAGGGCGGCGGCTTCTTCTTCGGGCCGCAGGCTTCCGCACAGGACGGGCTCATCGATATCTGCGCGGTGACGGCGCAGAATCATTTCCGCTTTATCTGCTGCCTGTTCGCCTCTCTCTTCAAGGGCAGGCACGTCCGCATGAAAGGCGTGTACTACTTCCGCTGCCGGAAGGCCGAGCTCACGGTGGATAAGCCGCTCGACGTCCATACGGACGGAGAAGTCCATGAAAAATCCACACGGGTCTGCTTTGCGGTCGATTCCGCGAAGATCCGCATTCTGAAATAAGTCTTTATTTTTCCGGCCGACGCCGGGAGCAGAGGACAGATCCATGTCCGATCCGATCTATCTGGAACTGTACCGGGAACTGCGGGGCGCCATCATCGATGGCGTTTTTCCCTATGGAACAAAGCTTCCCTCCAAACGGACGCTCGCGCTTGACCGGGGCCTGAGCCTGGTCACGGTAGCCCATGCCTGCGAGATCCTCTGCGACGAGGGCTATATCGAAGCCAGGGAGCGCAGCGGCTATTTCGTCAGCTACCGCAGCAGGGAGCTGTTCGCCGTCGGGGAAGGCGCCGCTTCCGCGCCATCCGCCGCCGCTTCCGCGGCTGCCGGTGTTTCCGCATCCCGCGACAGCCTCTCCTTCCCGCTGTTCAGCCGGACCGTCCGCCGCGTACTGAGCCAGTACGGAGAAACGCTGCTGGAGCGGTCTCCCCGGGACGGCTGCCTGCCACTCCGGCAGGCTCTGGCCGCATATCTGGCCCGCTCCCGCGGGATCCGCGTCGATGCGGAGCAGATCATCATCGGGGCCGGCGCCGAGCATTTCTACGGCCTGATCGTCCAGCTTCTCGGGCGTGAGAAGCGCTTCGGGCTGGAATCGCCTTCCTACGAACGGATCCGCCTGGTCTACGAAGCAAGCGGGGCGGTCTGCGAGCTGCTGCCGCTCGGTCCGGACGGCATTCAAAGCCGGGCCCTGAAGGAGAGCCGGGCCGAAGCCCTGCACGTCACGCCCTACAACAGCTATCCCAGCGGTATTACGGCGAGCGCTTCCAAACGGGCGGAGTACGTCCGCTGGGCCGCGGAGCGCGGCGCCTTCATCATTGAAGACGACTACGATTCCGAGTTTACCCTCTCTTCCAAGGCGGAGGATACGCTCTTCTCCCTCTCCCCCGAAGGACGGGTCATCTATCTGAACACCTTCTCCCGCACCGTGGCGCCGTCGCTTCGGGCCGCCTATATGGTGCTCCCGAAAAGCCTCATGACGCAGGCCAGGACACGGATCGGCTTCTACAGCTGTTCCGTCCCGGTCCTGGAGCAGTACGTCCTGAGCGAACTGCTCCGGAGCGGGGATTTCGAGCGGCACATCAACCGCATCCGCCGCAGCCTGCGGCGTCAAAAAGAAGATCCGGCGGATTAATCTTCCGTCGGATCTTTCTCTTCCGTTTCTTCTTGAGGCGCCGGGGCTTCTCCCCCGGGGCCGTTTTTATTTTCGCGTATCAGCCGGTTGTTGCGGATCGCGTACAGGACGAAGGATAAGAGCTGGAAAAACAGCGTGATCCCCATGGTGATCCAGGAGACCGCCTTCGGGACGGTGCCGGGCCAGATCAGATGCAGCGCCGTGGTAAAGTAGATGCAGAACGTCGTCACCTTCCCGTACCATTCCGCCTGAGAGACGCGGCCGCTGCGGTGAATGGAGATCAGCATCAGGATCCCCAGATAGATCTCCTTGAAGAACATGATGACGAAGGGGATCCACATGAAGGGATAGCGGAAGGACAGCCCCACCAGGATCGCGGCCTGATTCAGCTTGTCCGCCACCGGATCCAGCGCCTTGCCGAACTCGCTGACCATGTGGAATTTCCGGGCAATAAAGCCGTCCAGAAAATCCGTAAAGAAAGAAAAGGCAAGCACGCCCAGTCCCAGATACTGATTCTTCAGCCCCAGATATACCCACAAAAAAAGCGGGATCAGCAGGATCCGGAGAAAGGTCAGCAGGTTCGGGATCGTAATGATCTTTTTGCTGACGACGTTCTCTGTTCCTTCATTTTCCGGCAGTTTCGGCATAGTCTTCTCTCCCACAGAATATCTCTGTTTTGTTCTGTCCCTCCCCCGCGGCAGGGGGAGGGATACCCGGCTTTAAAGCCTTACAGTGCGATGGCCGTCTCCAGGGCCAGCTTCATCATATCCGTAAAGGAGTTCTGGCGCTCTTCGGCGGAGATTTCCGTCTTGGTCACGAAGGAATCCGAGATCGTCAGCAGGCAGGCTGCGTTCTTACCCAGCATGTTCGCGTTGTGGAACAGGGCGAAGCTTTCCATTTCCACGCAGTCGGAACCGGTGCGGTCGCGCAGCTGTTCCCAGGTCTCCATGGAAGGATCGCCGTAGAAAACGTCGCTGGAGTGGACCCGCGCCATCTTGCAGTCGATCTTCAGCTTTTTCGCCTGCTTCTTCACCATGGCGTTGATCTTCTTGCTGGGCTTTAAAATATGCTTCCGGCAGCCGCCCTGGATGCGTGCGAAGCTGGAATCGCTGAAGGCGGAATCCGCCAGGCAGACGTCGAGCACGTTCAGACGGTCGGTATAGGAACCGGCCGAACCGATGCGGATGATATTTTCCACGCCGTAAAACTTGAACAGTTCCCAGGAATAGATGCCGATGCTGGGCATGCCCATGCCGGAGGACATAACGGAGACCGGAACGCCTTTATAGGTGCCGGTATAGCCGAGGCAGTTGCGGACGGAGGTTACGAGCTTCGGATCTTCAAGAAAGTTCTCCGCCACGAACTTGGCACGCAGCGGATCGCCGGGCATCAATACGGTTTTTGCAAAATCGCCGGGGTTTGCGGCGTTATGAGGGGTTGACATAGAATTCTCCTTTCCCTTTCAGGTTTGCAGTAGGATTATACACCATCCTGGCATTTTTTGAAAGACTTGTTTTTCCCGCCGGAAAATGTATAATAAAGGCAGCGGAGGTGACAGCGTGAAAAAGAAAATCTGCCTGATCTATACCGGCGGCACCATCGGCATGGTGCACAGCGACAAAGGATATATTCCGTCCGGAGAGGGATTTCTGAAGCTGCTGAAGGGCATGCCGGAGTTTTCCCATCCGGATTTCCCGGATTTCGAGATGATCGTGTTTTCTCCCCTGCTGGATTCCAGCGATATGGACGTCGAGGACTGGAACAAGCTCGGCCGGACCATCGCGTCCCGCTATGCGGCCTGTGACGGCTTCGTGGTGCTGCACGGCACCGACACCATGGCCTATTCCGCTTCCGCCCTCTCCTTCATGCTGGAGAATCTCGACAAACCCGTCATTTTCACCGGCTCCCAGATCCCGCTCTACGAGCTGCGCAGCGACGGCCGCGACAACCTGATCGCTGCCATGCTGCTGGCTGCTTCGGATAAGATCCGCGAGGTCTGCATCTACTTCGGCGGCGTGCTCTTAAGGGGCAACCGCGCGACCAAGCTTTCCGCGGACGGCATGCGGGCTTTCGATTCCCCGAACTTCCCGCCGCTCGTGCAGGCCGGCATCGATTTCAAGTTCCGCCGTGTCCCGGATCTCCCGAAAAAAGAAGGAGCCTTCCGGCTCCAGACCTTTGAATATACGCCGCTGGGCGTTATTAAAGTTTTCCCGGGCATCCGCTTTGAGCTTTTCGAGGGCATCATGACGGAATCCCTGAAGGGCGTCGTGTTGGAGAGCTTCGGCGCCGGCAATATTCCCGGCGCCACGACCGCTCTTCTTCCGATCCTGAAGAAAGCCCACGATCACGGGACCATCGTCGTGGTCCGCTCCCAGTGCCCGGAGGGAAAGGTCAACCTGGGCACCTATGCCGCCAGCAGCGCCTTAAAGGACATCGGCGCCGTGGACGGCGGGGATATGACCACGGAGGCGGCGCTTGCCAAGCTGTACTACCTGCTCAGCAAGGGCCTGTCCTCCGCCGAGATCAAATGGCTCATGGAAATGAACCTGCGGGGAGAACGCAGCTGACTTACATCAGGCCGTCCTGCTTGATGGAGGTGCTCATCAGCTCCATTTCCGCGGAAATATCCAGCATATCGTCTTCAAACACGTTCAGCAGCTGCTTGTCGGTTGCTGTTTTTATATCCGCCAGATGGTTCATGACCTTTTCCTTGAGGTCCGCATGGCTGACGCCGCTGGAAACGATCTGGTGATACTTCGTCAGGATGTTCTTCTGCGTGGGCAGATAGTACTGCAGGAACATCTGCGCGGAAGCGATCCGGGTCGGATCCTCCTTTAAGGCCGTCAGGATCTTCTCCATGACCGTGCAGATCGCGTTGCTCTCCGTACGGATCTCGCCTTCCTTCAGGCGGGAATTCAAGACGCGCAGCTCCGTCAGATCCTTCCGGGCAGCCTGATACACCGCCGCGTCCTCCGGCGACATCTGCACCTCGGCCGGCGCATTCTTCGCTTCGTCGCCGCTGACCTTGAGGGCGATGAACATGATCACCGCAATTAAGATCAGAAGGCCGCCCAGTACCAGGCCGCCGGTCAAAAGCAGTCCCTTGAAGTTGCCGATCAGCGCTACGGCTCCGATAATGATGCCCAGCGGGAGCAGCCAGCCGTAAGATCCACCGTTTCCTCTCATATCTTCCTCCCCGGCGCTTTATGCGCCGTCCGTTTCTGTATTCTCAATTGGTTATTGTATCATGTTGTTCGGGACTTGTCATTTGTTTTTTTGCAGTCCGCCCCGTTCAATAGCCCGGCACAGGCAGCGGGCGGCTCTTGTCTATCAGGGACGCCGCGTCAAAGAATACCGAAAGCTTCTCCTGCCGGTAGGCCAGCGAAAAGCCGCTGATGGGCACCCGTCCCTGCCGCAGATATCCTTCAGTGGAATTGTACTGGACCCAGGGAATGGTGTAGGCGTCCACCGGGCAGAAATAACGGAAGCCCTGCGACTTGTAGTAGGCGTACTTTTCGTTGTCCTCGGAGGAGTAGTTCCGCCAGTTGCCGATATCCGTCCCGGAGGTAAAAATCAGGATGTCCGTCTTTCCGGTAAGGCTCGCGACTTCATTCTGCCAGCGCTGGGTATCGGCCTGGATCCGGGTCAGATCCGCGCTTTCCACGTTGATATGCCCCCAGGTGTGGCAGGCAAGCTCCCAGCCGAGCTCTTTCAAGCGCTCGCAGACCCTTCTGGCTTCGCTTCTTTCCTCTTCCACGTTGATGGAAGCATAGGAACTCTTATAGTTCGGATCCGACGGATTGCCGTAAAATGCCGCGGTCCGGTAGCCCAGGATGCCCTCGTAGCCCGTTAAAGCCAGGCAGCCTTTCGCGCCCCGGTAGGAAAAGTCCGGATGCTGCTCCACGAAGCGCTCCAGGATCGGCACCACGTCGTAATCGCCGGTGACCGTCTTTCCGTCGCTGCCGGTGTATTCGCAGACGGGGCGGTCATCCGAATCCAGCACCAGGCGGGAAGCGAATCCGTCGCCCTTCAGCTCCTCGTAATACTGCACGTCATCCACGGACAGCACCAGCGGCTTTTTCCCGTCCGGCAGCATGATCTGCCCGGTGGAGAAATTGCCGAATTCGTCCACGGCCGCCATATCGTGAAGGCTGACCAGGACGTAGCCGTTGTCGTAGAGCTGCTGCAGGATCGCCCGGAACTCATCCGCGGTGATCAGGTTCTGATTGTAGCGGTTCGGATCCTTTGAACGGGCGCCGAAGGCTATGGAAGGATCCACGATCAGCGTGTGGAAATACAGATGGCAGATCTTGGAGATGTCCTGCTTATAAAGGGTGGTCTTGGCTTTCAGATAATCCTGAACGATCGTTTTCAGCTCTTCGGAGGACGAATAGCCGGGAAGGCTCTGCAGCGCGCTGACCGCCGCGTCGTAGTCGTAGGACAGCGCCAGTCTCTCCGCGGCCCGGATCTCCTCCGCGTATTCTTTCACGGGATCCGCCGCAGCGGTCGTTTCCCGCTTGGACGGGGCTTCGGCGGTGGTCTCCAGGAGCGGATCGTTCATGACTGAATCCACCCAGCCCCGGATGCTTCGGTAGGCGGATCTCACGCCGAAAAACAGCGCGACAAGGATCCCCGCCAGGACGGTCCCCACCAGGATCCGCATCAGGATCGCCCTGCGGCGCTTTCTTTTTTTTTCTTCTTCATAACGGGGAGAACGGTAAGCAGCCATCTGTCACCTCCTTCACGTCAGCAGGCCTGCCGGAAAGCCTTCCGGATACAGGTCTATTTTCATCAGACAGAGCCCCTGCGGCGGCGCCGTCGGTCCGGCCTGCGAACGGTCCTTCGCCGCCAGGATCCGCGGGATATCCTCCGGTTTTTTCTGTCCCAGGCCTATCTGGACAAGCGTCCCGGCTATGATCCGGACCATGTTGTAGAGAAAACCCGTGCCGCTGATCCGGATCTTCAGGAAGGGGCCCTCCTCCGCCAGCTGCAGATCCGTGATGCGCCGCACCGTCGTCTGCACCTGCGCGCCGGCGGCGCAGAAGCTCTGAAAATCGTGCTCGCCGATCAGGAGACCCGCGGCCTCCCGCATGGCGTCCACGTCCAGATCCCGGTAAAAGAACCAGCTGTTACGCCGGACGAGCGGATCCGGAAGACGGTCGCGGTAGATCGTATATTCGTAGGTCTTGATCGAATCGCAGCGGCGCGGGTGGAAACCGTCCGGCACCTCGCGGGATTCCCGCACAACGATATCGTCCGGCAGCCGGCCCAGAAGCGCCGGCGCGATCTTCTCCGGCGGGATCGGCGAAGCCGTGTCGAAAACACACAGATTTCCCCGGGCGTGGACGCCGGCATCCGTCCGGGAGGCGCCCGAGACCCGGATCTCCTCCCGCAGCAGCGCGCTCAGGGTCCGGTTCAGGACCTCTTCCACCGTAACCCCGGTAGGCTCCGTCTGCCAGCCGTGATACGCGCTTCCGTCATAGGCAACTGTCAGCATGATGCGCCGCATAGACTTTTCCCCTACAGCAGTATGATAAGAACAAAGTACAGGACCGTGATCCCCAGGAACAGATGATCCGCCGCCCGGTAGCGCAGCGGCTTCATGCGGGTCCGGCCTTCGCCTCCGTGATAGCAGCGGGCTTCCATGGCCGTCGCCAGCTCAGACGCACGGCGGAAGGCGGAAACGATCAGGGGAACCAGGACCGGGACCAGGGCCTTGGCCCGCCGGATAACGTTCCCGCTCTCGAAATCCGCGCCGCGCGCCATCTGCGCGCGCTCGATCTTGTCCAGCTCCTCGGTCAGGACCGGCAGAAAGCGCAGGGCGATCGACATCATCATGGCGATCTCGTGGACCGGGATCTTCAGGACCTTCAGGAAGCCCAGCCCCTGCTCCAGGCCGTCCGTCAGCCCGGTCGGCGTGGTGGTGAAGGTCAGCAGCGAGGAGCCCAGCAGCAGCAGGATGATCCGGAGCCCCAGCCTGGCGGCGCGGATCAGTCCCTCTTCCGTGACCGTCAGCCCCAGAAAACTGACCAGTTCCCGCCCGGGCGTCATGAAAACGTTCAGCACGACGCTGAAGAGCAGCAGAAACAGAATGCCCTTCAGCCCGCGGAGCATATAGCGGAGGGAGACCTTCGACAGCACGATCAGCGCCGCGATATACAGGAAAGCCGCCAGATACGCCAAAGGACTCTCCGCGACGAACAGAGAGATCAGGTAGAGCAGGGTTGTCAGAAGCTTGGTCCGGGGATCCAGGCGGTGGATCGGTGATTCCGCCGGATAGTACTGACCGAGCGTCATGTCTTTGAACATAGGACGATATTCCTCTTGACGGCGGACCTGCCGGCCGTCTTCTGAGATTTAAGCGTTACAAAATCAGACAGAGCCTCTCTGCCTGTTCTTATCATAATTCGGGACGGGCCGCTTGTCAATGAAATGATAGGCTCCGTGTGGGATATCTTCTCATTTTTCACTGTTGAAGCCGACAGATAAAAGTGATAAAGTCGTTTTTTGCGGGATATCCCGCAAAAAGAAGGTAAAAACATGATCGCTTTATTATCCATTGCCACGGCCCTGTTCGTGGCATTAATGATGACCAGGATCCTGGGGCGCTTAAAGCTCCCTGACGTGACCGCGTATCTGATCGCCGGCGTTCTGGTCGGACCTTTCTGCCTGGGACTGCTGGGTATCGAAGGGCTGGGCTTCGTCGGCGAGGAAAGCGTGGAAAGGCTTTCCCTCTTCTCTGATCTGGCGCTGGGCTTCATCGCTTTTTCCATCGGGTCGGAATTCAATATCGCGGCCCTGCGGAAGATCGGCCGGAAAGCCGCCGTGATCGGCGTTATCCAGGCCGTCTTCACGACGCTCTGTGTGGATATCGCCCTGATCGGCCTGCATTTTCTGATGCCGCAGGTCCTTTCCCTGCCGGGCGCCGTCACGCTGGGCTCGATCGCCGCCGCCACTGCACCGGCCGCGACCCTGATGGTCGTACGCCAGTATAAAGCGAAGGGCGAACTGACCGGTCTTCTGCTCCCCATCGTCGCGCTGGACGACGCCGTCGGCCTGGTCCTCTTTGCCGTTTCCTTCGGCGTCGCCAGAGCTCTGACCACCGGCAGCGCGGATCTGATCTCCATCCTTGTCAACCCGCTGATCGAGATCGTGATGTCCCTGCTTCTGGGCGCGCTGGCCGGCTTTGTTTTAAAGCAGCTGGAGACCATGTTCCACTCCAACACCAACCGCCTGTCCATGACCATCGCCTTTATCATTCTGACCGTCGCGCTTTCCATGCTTTCCTTTGAGGCCGGGCCGGTGCGGATCGGCTTTTCCTCCCTTCTGGTCTGCATGATGCTGGGCACGCTTTTCGTCAACCTGTCCCCGCTGGCGGAAGATCTCATGGAGCGCGCGAACAAATGGTCCGCGCCGCTGCTGGTCCTGTTCTTTGTCTTAAGCGGCGCCGATCTGGACCTTACGGTTTTTACCCAGCCTACGATCATGCTGGTCGGCGCGGTCTACATTCTGGTCCGCTGTCTGGGCAAGTATTTCGGCGCCGGCCTTTCCTCCCGTCTGACCAGATGCAGCGCCTCCGTGAACAAATATCTGGGGATCACCCTTTTCCCGCAGGCCGGTGTGGCACTCGGGATGTGCGTAAGCGCCTCGCAGCTTCCGGGGGACGGTGAGCTGATCCGCAATATCGTCCTCTTCGCCGTTCTGGTCTATGAGGTCATCGGACCGCTGCTGACCAAATGGGCTCTTACGCAGTCCGGCGACATCCGGCCGAAATCCAAGGAGCTGTTAAACCGCCGGCAGGAGAAGCTGGCAGCTGCGGCCGGCAAGGAGCTGCTGGGCGCCAACAAACGATAAAAACAGGGAAAACTGCTTCCTTTTCCGTTTTTCTTCTATCCATTTACCGGTCTTTGTGCTATAGTAGGACTGTCCTTTTCCGTGGCGCGGACCGGTTTTTCCGCGTCCGGAAAACGTCCGGAAATAAAAAAGAAAAGAGCCTGCCGGCTCACGAAAGGTCATTCCGATGGAGGAACAAACACGTACGCGGGGGAAACAGCAGTCCTGGCTGACACCCTTCCTTTTCCTTCTTATCCTGATCGGCGGCATCGTTCTGTTCGCAGTCCCCATGGGCCTTGCCAATCTGCTGCGGACCGTGATGAACACCGCATTCTCCCTGCTGATCGACACCTGTCTGTATATCATGGCGATCGCCGTCATCATGGGCGCGCTGGATGCGCTTCTGACGGAATTCGGGGTCGTGGATCTTTTGAACAGGCTCCTGAATCCGCTGATGAAGCCGCTCTACGGCATGCCGGGTGCAGCGGCGCTGGGCGTGATCTCCACTTATCTTTCCGACAATCCGGCGATCCTTTCTCTGGCAGAGGAAAAGGGCTTCCGGAAATACTTCAAAAAATATCAGTTCTACGCCCTGACCAACCTGGGTACCGCTTTCGGCATGGGCATCATCGTCTCGACCTTCATGCTTGGCCTGACCATCCAGGAGCCGCATCTGGTCGCAGCCGTCCTGATCGGCAACCTGGGCGCGGTCGTCGGCAGCATCGTCAGCACGCGCCTGATGATCCTCCGTACGCGCCGGCTTTTCGATGAGAACGAGTACGCGGAGGATATCCCTGTGGAGCCGGAGGAGTTCTTCGCCGACGCGAATCTGGGCAAGAAAAAAGGCCCCAGCCTGGGCATGCGGGTCCTCACGGCCTCCTTAAACGGCGGCAAGAGCGGCGTGGAGATCGGCCTGTCCATCATTCCGGGCGTTCTCGTCGTCTGCACGCTGGTCATGCTGCTGACTAAGGGGCCTTCGGCCGACGGCAGCTATACCGGCGCTGCTTACGAAGGCATCGCGCTGCTGCCCCGCATCGCGGAAAAGCTGAATTTCATCCTGCAGCCGCTCTTCGGTTTCGCCTCTTCCGAATCCATCGCGGTGCCGATCACGGCGCTCGGCTCGGCCGGCGCGGCAACGGGCATCGTCCGGGAAATGGCACAGACCGGACTGACCAATTCCCACGATATTGCGGTCTTTACCGCCATGTGCATGTGCTGGAGCGGATATTTAAGCACCCATGCTTCCATGATGCAGACCTTAAAGCGGCCGGACCTGACCGGCAAGGCCATCGTCAGCCACACGATCGGCGGCCTGGCTGCCGGCATTGCCGCCAACTGGCTCTTCAGGCTCTTCCTTCTGATCATAGGAGGCTGAAAGAGAGTCTGCGCAGAGGCTGTCAAAACCGGGGCGCTGCGACAGCGGCTCTTAGCCGCCCTTTTTTATGTCAAACAGGCGCTGCTCTTTCGGGCACGCCTTTTTTGTTGTATAATTTTAGCATGAATTTTCTCTTCCCCGTGACGAAACTCCCGGATTTTCGGTCTATAGAAGTGAAGGGCCTTTGATCATACAGAGAAAGGAGCGGTGTATGGAAGACAACGAGATCATAGAACTTTACCGGACGCGTTCAGAAAAAGCCATTGAAGAAACAGCGAAAAAATACGGAAACTACTGCTTCTCGATCGCCTTCCGTATTCTGCATGATAAGGAAGACAGTGAAGAATGCGTAAACGATACCTGGATGAGCGCCTGGAACGCCATACCGGATCAGCGGCCGGCGAAGCTCTCCGCTTTTCTGGGGCGCATCACCCGCAATCACGCGTTAAAGAAAGTGGAAAAGTATACAGCCCGGAAGCGCGGCGCCGGCGAAGTGCCCCTGGCCCTGGAAGAGCTGGGGGACTGCGTTCCGACGGATGATCCGGCCGAGCAGATCGTGGAAGACGTGGTCCTGACAGAGACGCTGAACCGTTTTCTGACTTCTCTGACGTTGGAACAAAGAAGGATCTTTCTGCGCCGCTACTGGTATCTGAGTTCTATGCAGGAAATTGCGTCGGATCTTAAGATTTCCGAAAGCAAGGTCAAGATGTCTCTGCTCCGCTCCCGTAAGGAACTAAGGCAGATGCTTGAGAAAGAAGGAATCGTACTATGAAAGAAGAACGTATTTTGAATGCTCTCGGTCAGATAAACGAAGAATTCATAGAGGATGCCGCACCGGCAAAAGAAAAAGCCCCAAAACCGGGCCGGGTCCGCCGGTGGATCCCGGCGGCCTGTCTGGTACTGCTGCTGGGCGGAGCGCTCTATGCCGCCGGCATTCCCGGAGGCCGCCGGACGCCCGGCCTGCCGGACGATACGCCCTCCGCACCGCAGTCAGCCGATTTGATGAAGTTCATTCCAAAAGGGCTTTCAGCAGAAGCTGTGGAAAATCCTTTAATGATCACCGAACCGGGTATGCCTTATATTCCCAGAGAAGTGGCCGTAAAAACCCTTACCCAGGCAGCTGCGGTTTTAGACTGCACTGTGGAGGAGATCTGCCGGCTGAAAGTGGCGGAGCCGGGAAGCGACCGGACGTGGTATTTTACCTGCATGACGCTTTCCGTCAACCGTGTTCTTCACGGCAGCTGCGAGGAAAAGACCTTCCGCACGGTCAACGTCTCCGTTTCAAACGTTTCGTATACAGCATCCGGTTTTCTCTCTTATCCGGATCTGGAGAACTGCCGGGAACAGAGGCGGGCCGCCTTTACCCTCAAAAAGCGGAATCCTGAAGAAGTCTGGAAGATCGGCGATGCCGAGATCGCCGCGGGGGAGCTGGGAGAGTATTTCGTCAGCGCCTGTATGGAATTTGACGGGACGGTCCTTCACTACCTGAACTATGACATTCCGCTGACAGAGCTTAACTAAAAAAGGCCCCGGCTTTGTCCGGAGGCCCTGTTATAAAAGACTCATGCTTCGTCCAGCATCTTCTCCAGACTGGCCGAAGCTTTTTCATAGGATTCAAAAACGATGCCCCGGAAGCCCAGCTGCCGGGCTGTCTCCACGTTTTCCGGGCGGTCGTCCAGAAAGACGGATTCCTCCGGACAGATCGCGAAACGCCGGCACAGCGTGCGGTAGATCTTAGGCTCGGGCTTTATGCTTTGGATCTCATAGGAGATCAGCTGCCCGTTCGTCATCGAAAGGAAGCCGTAGCCGGGCGAATTCAGCTCGTAGGAGCGGCGTCCGTAATTGGACAAAATATAAACCCGCAGGCCTCTTGCCTTCAGGTCCTTCAGCCACTCTTCCGTGTAGGGCATCACGCGGGTGATGTCTGCGGGGCCGTCCCAGAAGCGGTCCGCTTCTTTCTCAAAGCCAGGCAGATGTTCCCGGAACAGCGCGCGGATCTGGGCGTCGTCATAGGGGATCCTGTCGCAGGGGATCCAGATGCCGCCGAAGATCTCCCGCCGGAAGGCTTCTTTCGCCGCTTCGGAAAAGCCGAGCGCTTCCATGCAGCGCTCCGGCTTAAAATCCACCAGCACGCCGCCCAAGTCGAACACGATATTCCGGATGATGCGTTTTTCACTCATTCCGCTTCTCCCTTTTTCCAAAGTCCGGACGACGGGCGCGAAGGCGCGGCGAAGGCGTCCAGGATCCGCTTCCCGGCCTCTTCCACGGACAAAGCGTCGGTCTCCACGGGGAGGCCTTTTTTCTTCAGCAGATGCAGGACTCGGCAGACAGACGGAAGCGCCAGTCCGGCATCGTTCAGCGTTTTTTCGTCGTGGAAAACCTCGCGGGGTGTTCCCTCCCGCACCAGATGCCCGTGCGAAAGAACGATGATCCGGTCCGCCAGCCCCGCTACGTCCTCCATGCTGTGGGAGACCATCACGATCCCCATTCCCTTTTCGCGGCGGAGGCTGATCAGCTCCGAGAGGAGCTCCTCCCTGCCTTCGGGATCCAGGCCGGCCGTCGGTTCATCCAGGATCAGGATCTCCGGTTCCATAGCTAATACGCCGGCGATGGCCGCCCGGCGCTTCTCGCCGCCGGACAGATCAAAGGGCGAGCGCTGTTCATAGCTTTCATCCAGGCCGACCGTGCGCAGCGCCGAGCGGGCCCGCTCGATGCACGCCTCTTCCGATAAGCCCTGGTTCTTCGGGCCGAAGCAGACGTCCTTTAAGACCGTTTCCTCAAAGAGCTGATACTCCGGGTACTGGAAGACAAGGCCGACCCGGCCGCGAAGGCGGCGGCGGTCGTACTTTTCTCCGCAGATGTCCTCGCCGTCGCAGAAAACTTTCCCATTCGTCGGCTTGTTCAGTCCGTTCATCAGCTGTATCAAGGTGGATTTTCCCGATCCCGTCGCGCCGATGATCGCTAAGACCTCTCCGCTGTTCACCTCGAGCGACAGCGGATAAAGCGCCGTGACCTCCATCGGCGTTCCCGGCTCATATATGTAGGAGACTTCTTCCAGCTTCAGTTTCACTGCACAGCCTCCTTTTTCGGCCGGTACAGAGACGCCAACGCCTCCGCCAGCTCCTCCTCGCGGCAGATACCGGCCGGCAGCGCCAGCCCCTTTTCCCTGAGAAGGTCCGCCAGCTGCGTTACCTGCGGGACGGAAAGTCCCAGCTCCTGCAGGCGCTCCCGCTGCGCAAAGATCTCGCGCGGCGTCCCGTCCATCATCAGGCTTCCGCGGTTCATGATCAGGATCCGGCCCGCCAGCGCGGCCTCCTCCATATAGTGCGTGATCAGGAGCACCGTGATATGCTCCTGTTCGTTCAGCTCGCGGATCGTGGAGAGCACCTCGCGGCGGCCGACGGGATCCAGCATCGCGGTCGATTCGTCGAACACGATGCATCTGGGTTTCATCGCCATGACGCCCGCGATGGCCACGCGCTGCTTCTGCCCGCCGGAGAGGCGGTGCGGCGCGCTCTTCGCATAGGCCGCCATGCCGACGGCCTTCAGGCTTTTCTCCACGCGCTCCCAGATCTCCTCCGTAGGCACCCCCACGTTCTCCGGGCCGAAGCCTACGTCCTCTTCCACCACCGTGGCGACGATCTGGTTGTCCGGATTCTGAAAGACCATGCCGGCGGTGCTGCGGATATCCCACAGCCGCTCCTCGTCGCTGGTCTTCATCTCCTCGATCCAGACCGTCCCGCCCGTCGGCTGCAGCAGGGCGTTGATCTGCTTGGCCAGCGTGGACTTGCCCGAGCCGTTCCGGCCCAGGATCGCAATAAACTCTCCCGGTTCCACGAACAGCGTCAGCCCTTTTAACGCACTCCGGGTGCGCTCCTTTTCTTCGCCGTCCCGTTCCTCCAGGACCTTGTATTCATATTTCAGATCTTCCGTTCGGATGATGGACATAGGATCTTCCGTTTCTATGCGAAGAGGGCCAAAAGGAACCGTCCCTTTTGGCCCTCCCGCGATATTTCTTTTTATCTCGTTCCGTTCCGGAAGGCTTCGGCCGCGGTGATGGGACTGTTCGCCGGTTCCTCGTAGTCCGAGGTCAGGCTGACGTCGTGATACCGCTTCATGCCGGTGCCGGCCGGGATCAGCTTGCCGATCAGCACGTTCTCCTTCAGGCCGTGGAGCTGATCCAGGCGGCCGTTGATAGCGGCCTCGGTCAGGACCTTGGTGGTCTCCTGGAAGGAGGCGGCGGACAGGAAGGAATCCGTGGCCAGGGAGGCCTTGGTGATGCCCAGCATGGTGCGCTTGCCGTCCATGGGCTGCTTGCCCTCCGCGATCAGCTGCTCGTTCTTTTCCAGATAGTCCAGATAATCGATGGTGGCGCCGATCATGACGTCGCTGTCGCCGGCTTCTTCCACCCGGATCTTCTTCATCATCTGGCGGACGATGACTTCGATGTGCTTGTCGTTGATGTCTTCGCCGACCAGACGGTAGACCTTCTGGACCTCGCGCAGGATGTAGTCCTGAACGGCGCGGTCGCCCTTGATGCGCAGCAGGTCGTGCGGGTTCACGCTGCCTTCGGTGATGGCGTCGCCGGCTTCCAGGAAGTCGTCCTGCTTGACCTTGATCCGCATGTTGTAGGGGATCAGGTAGGTCTTGGAAGCGCCGGTCTCCGGATCCGTCACGATGACTTCGCGGCGTTCCTTCTCTTCGCGCAGCAGGACCTGGCCCGGGATATCCGTGATGATGGCCACGCCCTTCGGCTTGCGGGCTTCGAAAAGCTCCTCGACACGGGGCAGACCGCCGGTGATGTCGTCGCCGGCCACGCCGCCGGTATGGAAGGTACGCATGGTCAGCTGCGTGCCGGGCTCGCCGATGGACTGGGCCGCGATGATTCCGACGGCTTCGCCGATCTGCACCGGCTCGCCGGTCGCCATGTTGGCGCCGTAGCACTTGGAGCAGATGCCGCCCTTGCAGCGGCAGGCCAGCACGTTGCGGATCTTGATTTTGGTGGCGCCGGTCTTGACGACGGCAGCCGCCTTCTTCGGACGGATCATTTCGTTCGCGTGAACGATGATCTCGCCGGTCGCCGGATCAACGATATCTTCCGCTGCGGTACGGCCCGTGATGCGCTCCTGCAGGCTCTCTACCACGTCGTTGCTGGAGCTGTTCGTGAAGGTCGCGATCTCCATGTACGGGATCTCGCCGTTCACGGCGCAGTCTTCCTCGCGGATGATAACGTCCTGCGAGACGTCGACCAGACGGCGGGTCAGATAACCCGAGTCAGCCGTACGCAGAGCGGTGTCGGACAGACCCTTGCGGGCGCCGTGCGCGGACATGAAGTATTCCAGAACGTCCAGGCCTTCACGGAAGTTGGACTTGATGGGCAGCTCGATGGTGCGGCCGGAGGTATCGGCCATCAGGCCGCGCATGCCGGCCAGCTGCTTGATCTGCTTTTCGGAACCGCGGGCGCCGGAGTGAGCCATCATGAAGATGTTGTTGTAGCGGTCCAGGCCGGCCATCAGATCCTTGGTCAGGCGGTTGTCCGCCTCGTTCCAGATCTCGACCACGCCCTTGTAGCGCTCTTCATCCGTGGATTCGCCGTAGCGGAAGCGGAGGTTGACTTCGTCCACCTTCTGCTGGGCTTCGTCCAGCACCTGCTTCTTGTGGGCAGGTACGGTCATATCGGAGACCGAAACGGTCATGGCGGCTCTCGTGGAGAACTTGTTGCCGATGGCCTTGATGCGGTCCAGCACCTCGGCGGTCTTGGTCGTTCCGTGCACTTCGATGACCTTCTCCAGGATCTTCTTCAGATCCTTCTTCGTGACCAGGAAGTTGATCTCCGGCACCAGCTCGTTGCCGGGGATGCTGCGGTCCACGAAGCCCAGATCCTGATCCAGGATCTCGTTGAAGAGGAAGCGGCCCACCGTAGAGGTGATCAGCTGACGGATCGGCTTGCCGTCTGCGTCGAATCCTTCGCGGCGCACGTGAATGCGGGCGTGCAGATCGATCTGATGGTTGTCGTAGGCCAGGATCGCTTCGTTCAGGCTGCGGAAAGCGCGGTCGGTGCCGAGCGCTTCCGGACGCTCCTGCGTCAGATAGTAGATACCCAGGACCATATCCTGAGACGGAACCGCCACGGGACCGCCGTCGGAAGGCTTCAGGAGGTTGTTCGGAGAAAGCAGCAGGAAGCGGCACTCGGCCTGAGCTTCCACGCTCAAAGGCAGGTGGACGGCCATCTGGTCGCCGTCAAAGTCCGCGTTGAACGCGGTGCAGACCAGCGGGTGCAGGCGGATGGCCTTGCCTTCCACCAGGATCGGCTCAAAGGCCTGGATGCCCAGACGGTGCAGGGTAGGGGCGCGGTTCAGCATGACCGGATGCTCCTTGATGACCTCTTCCAGCACGTCGAACACTTCGGACTGGACGCGGTCGACCATCTTCTTGGCGCTCTTGACGTTCTGGGCCATGCCCTGGCTGATCAGTTCCTTGATAACGAAGGGCTTGAACAGCTCGATCGCCATCTCCTTCGGCAGACCGCACTGGAAGATCTTCAGATCCGGGCCGACCACGATAACGGAACGGCCGGAGTAGTCCACGCGCTTGCCCAGAAGGTTCTGACGGAAGCGGCCCTGCTTGCCCTTCAGCATGCTGGACAGGGACTTTAAGGAACGGTTTCCGGCACCCGTGACCGGACGGCCGCGGCGGCCGTTGTCGATCAGGGAGTCGACCGCTTCCTGCAGCATGCGCTTCTCGTTGCGCACGATGATCTCGGGGGCGGCGGTCAGCTTGGCCAGACGGTTGTTGCGGTTGATGATGCGGCGGTACAGGTCGTTCAGGTCGGAGGTCGCGAAGCGGCCGCCGTCCAGCTGCACCATGGGGCGCAGATCCGGCGGAATGACCGGAAGCACGTTCAGGATCATCCACTCGGGACGGTTGCCGGAATTGCGGAAGGCTTCCACGACTTCCAGCCGCTTCATGATCTTGGCCCGCTTGGGAGCCGTCGCCTTTTCGAACTGATCGCGCAGATCCGCGTATTCGGCGTCAAGATCCACTTCCTTCAGCAGGATCTCGATGGCTTCCGCGCCCATGGCGGCCTTGAAGGCGTCTTCGCCGTACTGGGCCTGGGCGTCGCGGTATTCGCGCTCGTTGAGGACCTTCTTCTTGGGCAGCATGGTCTGGCCCGGATCCAGCACGATGTACGAAGCAAAGTACAGGACGCGCTCCAGATCGCGGGCGGAAATGTCCAGGATCGTGGCGATCCGGCTCGGGATGCCCTTGAAGTACCAGATGTGGGACACCGGGGAGACCAGGCTGATATGGCCCATTCTCTCGCGGCGCACGCTGGATTTGGTCACTTCCACGCCGCAGCGGTCGCAGATGACGCCGCGGTAGCGGTTCTTCTTATATTTGCCGCAGTGGCATTCCCAGTCGCGGTTCGGTCCGAAGATGCGTTCGCAGAACAGGCCGTCGCGTTCGGGCTTTAAGGTGCGGTAGTTGATGGTCTCAGGCTTTTTGACTTCGCCGTGGGACCAGCTGAGGATCTTCTCGGGAGACGCCAGTCCGATCCGGATCGCGTCAAATACCAGAGGCTGATAGATCTCTTCGTGAATTTGCATCGGCATATGCGTTATCTCCCTTCCTCATTGTAATCGTCGTCGTAGTCGTCCAGCTGTTCGCTTTCGGGTTCCACTTCCTCCAGTTCGCCCTCGCGGTTGAACTCCTGGACCTGGAAGCCGTAGCGGCCGTAGTTGTCGTCCTTGTTGCGCAGGAAGTCGCGGTTGCCCTCGATCACGGCGCGGAAGTCGCGCTCGGTGTAATCCAGGTTCTCCTTGACCTCGACCTCGGTGCCGTCGTCCAGCAGCAGGGTCATATCCAGACCCAGGGACTGCAGTTCCTTGAGCAGAACCTTGAAGGATTCGGGGACGCTCGGCGTCGGGATGTTGGTGCCCTTGATGATGGCTTCGTAGGTCTTGACGCGGCCCACGACGTCGTCGGACTTCACCGTCAGGATCTCCTGCAGGGTGTAGGCCGCGCCGTAGGCTTCCAGCGCCCAGACTTCCATTTCGCCGAAACGCTGTCCGCCGAACTGGGCCTTGCCGCCCAGCGGCTGCTGCGTGACCAGGGAGTAAGGGCCCGTGGAACGCGCGTGGATCTTATCGTCTACCAGGTGGTGCAGCTTCAGGTAGTGCATGTGGCCGATCGTGACGCGCCCGTCGAAAGGTTCGCCGGTGCGGCCGTCCCTCAGCTGGACCTTGCCGTCGCGGGAGATCGGAACGCCCTTCCACAGCTCTCTGTGCTCCAGATGGCTGCCCAGATATTCCAGGACCTCGGGACGGAGCAGATCCTTGTACTTCTTCTCGAAATCGCTCCACTCGGTGTTGACGTAGTCGTTCGCCATTTCAAGGGTGTCCGCGATATCGACCTCCTTCGCGCCGTCAAAGACCGGCGTGGAAAGCTTGAAGCCAAGGATGGCGCCGGCCAGGGAGAAGTGGGTCTCCAGCACCTGACCGATATTCATACGGCTGGGCACGCCCAGCGGGTTCAGCACGATATCCAGCGGTCTGCCGTTAGGCAGGAAAGGCATATCCTCCACCGGCAGGATGCGGGACACGACACCCTTGTTGCCGTGACGGCCGCTCATCTTGTCGCCTACGGAGATCTTTCTCTTCTGCGCCACGTAGATTCGCACGCTCATGCTCACGCCCGGAGGCAGCTCGTCGCCGGCTTCGCGGGTGAAGACCTTGGTATCCAGGACCACGCCGTAGGCGCCGTGCGGCACCTTCAGGGAGGTGTCGCGGACCTCGCGGGCCTTCTCGCCGAAGATGGCGCGCAGCAGGCGCTCTTCCGGCGTCAGCTCGGTCTCGCCCTTCGGGGTGACCTTGCCGACCAGGATGTCGCCCGTGCGGACTTCCGCGCCGATGCGGATGATGCCGCGGTCGTCCAGATCCTTTAAGGAATCCTCGCCGACGCCGGGCACGTCCCGGGTGATTTCTTCCGGTCCCAGCTTGGTGTCGCGGGCCTCGGTCTCGTACTCTTCGATATGGATGGACGTATAGACGTCATCCTTTAAGAGGCGTTCGCTTAAAAGGACCGCGTCTTCGTAGTTGTAGCCTTCCCAGGTCATGAAGCCGATGAGCGGGTTCTTGCCCAGGCCGATCTCGCCGCCGCTGGTGCAGGGGCCGTCCGCGATCACTTCGCCGGCCTTGACCCAGTCGCCCTTGTTCACGATAGGCTTCTGGTTGTAGCAGTTGCTCTGGTTGGAACGCTTGAACTTGGACAGCGGATACTCTTCCGTATTGCCGTCCGCCAGACGCAGGATGACCTTGTCCGCCGAGACGTAGATGACCGCGCCGTCGTGCTTCGCTACGACGCAGACGCCGGAGTCGACCGCCGCCTTCTGCTCCATGCCGGTGCCGACGATGGCGGATTCGGTGGTCATCAGCGGAACGGCCTGACGCTGCATGTTGGAACCCATCAGGGCACGGTTCGCGTCGTCGTTCTCCAGGAACGGGATCATGGAAGTCGCCACGGAGAAGACCATCTTCGGGGACACGTCCATCAGATCGATGCGGGTCTTGTCATACTGGCTGGTCTCATCTTTATAGCGGCCGGTGACGTTCTTGGTGGTGAAGTGACCTTCTTCGTCCAGGCTCGCGTTCGCCTGCGCGACGATGTAGTTGTCCTCTTCATCGGCGGCCAGGTAGACGACCTCGTCCGTAACGCGCGGATTTTCCGGATCGGACTTGTCCACGATGCGGTACGGGGCTTCCACAAAGCCGTATTCGTTGATGCGGGCATAGGTGGCCAGCGAGTTGATCAGGCCGATGTTCGGGCCTTCAGGGGTCTCGATGGGGCACATGCGGCCGTAGTGGCTGTAGTGAACGTCTCGGACTTCGAAGCCGGCACGGTCGCGGGACAGACCGCCGGGACCTAAGGCGGAGAGACGGCGCTTGTGCGTCAGCTCGGACAGCGGGTTGTTCTGGTCCATGAACTGGGACAGCTGGGAGCTTCCGAAGAACTCCTTCACGGCCGCCGTGACCGGCTTGATATTGATCAGGGACTGAGGCGTGATATCCTCCTGCTCCTGCGTTGTCATGCGCTCGCGGACGACGCGCTCCAGACGGGACAGGCCGATGCGGTACTGGTTCTGCAGGAGCTCGCCCACGGCGCGGATGCGGCGGTTGCCCAGATGGTCGATATCGTCGCAGTTGCCGAGGCCGAACTGCAGGCCGCAGCAGTAGCTGATGGAGGCGTAGATGTCGTCGCGCGTGACGTGCTTCGGGATCAGGTCCCGGATGCTGCGGCGCAGCATTTCCTTCTGCTCTTCCTCTTCCGGATAGGCTTCCAGGAAAGCGACCAGTGCCGGATAGTAGACCAGCTCCTTCACGCCGTATTCCTTCGGATCATAAGAAACGTAGCCGGCCATATCCACGGTGCGGTTGGTCAGCACTTTGACGGGGGTCCCGTCCACGTCCACCACGACGGCTTCCACGCCGCTGTTCTGGATCTCGTCGCAGCGGGCGGCGTTTAAGACCTCGCCGGCCTCGGCGACGACTTCGCCCGTGTCCAGATTGATGACGTCCTCCGCCAGACGGCGGCCGGAAACGCGGCGCTTCAGCTGCAGCTTCTTGTTGTACTTATAGCGGCCCACCTTCGCCAGATCGTAGCGGCGCGGGTCGAACAGCATGGTCTCAAACAGGCTCCGGGCGTTGTCCACGTAAAGCGGCTCGCCGGGACGGATCTTCTTGTACAGTTCCAGAAGGCCTTCGTCGACGTTGGTCGCCATGTCCTTGGCCAGGCTGCCCTTGATGAGAGGCAGCTCACCGAACTTGTCCAGGATCTCCTGATTGGTCCCGATGCCCAGCGCGCGGATCAGCACAGTGACCGGCACCTTGCGGGTACGGTCCACTCGGGCCCAGAAGACGTCGTTGGAATCGGTCTCGTATTCGAGCCAGGCACCGCGGTTCGGGATCACCTGACTGGAGTAAAGGGCTTTGCCCAGCTTATCGTGGTCCAGGCTGTAGTAGATACCCGGGGAACGGACCAACTGGCTGACGATAACGCGCTCCGCACCGTTGATCACGAAGGAACCCGTTTCGGTCATCAAAGGCATATCGCCCATAAAAATGGTATGTTCACGGATGGTGCCGGTCTCGTGGTTCACCAGATTGACCTTCACCTTTAACGGCGCCGCATAGGTGGCGTCTCTTTCTTTACATTCCTGGATGGTGTATTTCGCCTCATCGGTGCAGAACTTGAAGTCAACAAATTCCAGACTTAAATTTCCGCTGAAGTCCGAGATGGGAGAAATGTCGTCAAAAGCCTCCCGCAGGCCCTCGCTCAGAAACCACTCGTAGGATTTTTTCTGGATCTCGATAAGATTCGGCAGTTCCAGAACCTCCCTTTGTCTCGAGTAGCTCATGCGCATGTTCCGGCCGGAAGCCACCGGACGCATTCTGTTTTTCTCCATAGACCTTACTCCCCTGATAGAATTGTTCACGCCGTAAAGGGCATAGTGAGGCCACTTGCCCACAATAGCGCAATCTTCATACTATCAAAGCCTGAGCTTCCTGTCAAGCGGATTTTTAAGAGAATTATTGGTTTTTTTGTTAAGAAATAATAGATGTTCAGCTTTTCCCGGGGAGAACGACCCGCCGGAAGCATCATAGCACAATCCGTGGGACTTGACAAGCGCTTCCCGCCCGCGTTACGATAATTCCGCGGAGATCCTCCGCTGCTCCCGGATCCGGAGCTGTCCCGAACGACGAAACAAGTGAATATCTCCCCCGGAAAGGAATTATGTCAGAATCCGTAAAGGACTTTCTGTCCTCTTACCAGGCCCTGAAGGCCGAGATCCACGAACTGGAGGAACGGCTGGCCCGGCTGCGCGAGCAAAGCTTCAGCCCCCGCTCACCGGTCTTAAGCGGCATGCCCGGAAAAAAGGAGACGCGGGATCTGTCCGACGAAGTGGCCTGCCTTATGGAACTGGAGCAGAGCTACCGCCGCGCGATCCTGAAGGCGCGCGTGCGCTGCGCCCGCATCGAGCACGTGATCCTCACGCTTTCTTCCCCCCGCCAGAAGCAGATCCTCAGAGCCCGCTACATCGACGGCTTAAGCTGGGACGAGGTCAGCAGCCGCTTTCTCATCAGTGAGAGCCTGACCTATTCCCTGCACAAAAAAGCCATATCGGAGCTGGATCTCCGGTATGGCGAAAGTTTTCAGTACGGGAAAGACGGGAATTAGCGTCAGAAGCGCATCTTGCGGACCAGCGAGCAGAACTGCTGATTCGTACGGGTGTGGCGCATCAGATCCAGAATGGTCTCCAGCGCCTCCTCTCCCTTGACGGGATTGCTGATCGCCTGGCGGATGTAGGTCACCGTCTCCAGTTCCTCCGGCGTCAGGAGCTTGTCCTCCCGGCGGGTGCCGGACTTTAAGATATCGATGGCCGGGAAGATGCGCCGTTCGGAAAGCTTGCGGTCCAGGACCAGCTCCATATTGCCCGTGCCCTTGAATTCCTCAAAGACCACGTCGTCCATGCGGGACCCGGTCTCCACCAGCGCGGTGGCCAGCACGGTCAGGCTGCCGCCCTCCCGCATGCAGCGGGCCGCACCGAAGAATTTCTTCGGCATGTGCAGGGCCGCCGGATCCAGGCCGCCGGAAAGCGTACGGCCGCTGGGCGCCACGGTCAGGTTGTAGGCGCGGGACAGACGGGTGATGCTGTCCAGCAGGATGATTACGTCCCGGCCGTGCTCCACCTGGCGCTGCGCCCGGCCGAGCACCATCTCCGCCACGCGCTTGTGGTGCTCCGGCGTCTCGTCGAAGGTGGAATAGATGACCTCGACGTTCGGGCCCTCGACCTCTTCCTTGATATCCGTTACTTCCTCCGGCCGCTCGTCGATCAGCAGAATGATCAGCTGCATGTCCGGATGATTCCTCGTGACCGCCTTGGCGACCTCCTTGATCAGGGTCGTCTTGCCGGCCTTGGGCGGCGAGACGATCATGCCGCGCTGTCCCTTGCCGATGGGCGCCATCAGATCCACGATCCGCATGGCCCGGGCCTCCGGCTCGGTCTCCAGATGGATCCGTTCGTGCGGGAATTCCGGCGTCAGGTCCTCGAAGGGCGTGCGGGAGCGCACCGTTTCCGGCGACTCACCGTTCACCGAGTTGATATACAGCAGGGCCGGGAATTTCTCGGTGCTGGTTTTGATCTTCGTCACGCCGGCCAGGATGTCGCCGGTCTTTAGGCCGAAGCGGTGGATCTGCGCTGGCGAAACGTAGATGTCGTTGTCGCCGGGCATGTAGTTCTCGCAGCGGATGAAGCCGAAGCCTTCCGGCATGACCTCCAGAATGCCCTCGCCCAGCGGGCCGGCCAGATTGTCGGGGTAAGCCGGCTGCTTATCGCCGGCCGGATTCTGACGTTCCTCCTCCGGCTGGTTCAGTGAGAGATCCTTTTCTTCCTCCAGCGGTGTACGGACGGCAGGGCGGATCTCCTGCGAAGCGCCGCTGCGGAAGACCGGGCGGACGTCGTCCGCCGCCGTGCTGCGGCGATCCGGCGCAGGCATCTCAAAACGGGTGCGCGGCTGGCGCTCCTGGTTTTCCGCCGACTCCAGCTGCGCGCGGTAGGAAGGCGCATAGCTGCCGAAGCCGCCCCGTCCGGGATTGCGGATCGGGCTCTGATCGTAGATGCTCCGCACGGTCCGGCGCTCCGGTCTGTCCGTCCGCTCCGCGCTGCTTTCGGTCTTTCTGTCTTCGGTCTGGGTAGAATAGCGGAAATAACGCGGCGCAGGCGCTGCGACCGGCGTCTTTTCCTCTTCGGCCGGCTGTTCCGGCTCTGCCGCTTCTTCTTCTGACGCTGCAGGCGCTGCCGCTTCTTCCTCCAGCTGCTTTTTCGGTTTGCGGCCCGGTTTCTTCTTCTCTCTCGGAGGTTCGCCGTTTTCGATCCGCTTCTGCTCCGACAGGTTCCGCGCGTACTCCACGCGCTTCTCTCCCACCTTGGTCAGCAGATCAACCAGTTCCGGCTTTCTGGCATTGCTCATGCCCCGGATGCCCAGCAGATGGGCCCACTCTTTTAAAGTCACCAGCGACTCTTTCTCCAAATCAATACTCATAAATATACTGCTCCTCATGCGACGCCTGGCCGCTATTCACTTGTAAAACTCATGGGAAAATCGCAGAAAGGAAGCCTTAAAGACCCTTTGAAATCCGCGGCACGATCTGCAACTGCCTATAGACTATCATATTTTTTTGAAAATGCAAGCGAAAAATCGAAAAAAAGCATTGTATTCTTGCATTTTTTGACGTGTCTTGGTAAACTGTAGTCAAGAAAAAAGCATCCGGGGGAGCGCTATGATCACCGATCCGCAGGTCCTATACAAACTTATGATCCTTTACCTGCTTCGGCAGGCCAATCTGCCCATCAGCAACGAGCAAATCTCCGAGTTCTTCCTGAGCAAGGAATACACCAACTACATGACGCTGCAGCAGGCCATCAGCGAGCTGCTGGACGCCCACCTGATCAAAGCCTCCACGGTCCGCGGCAAGCAGCGCTATGAGATCACGCGGGAAGGCGAAGAATCGCTCGGCTTCTTCGGGAACGATATCTCCGATCCCATCAAGAACGACATTCACGCCTACTTAAAGGAGAACCGCATCCGCCTGCGCAACGAGATGGGCATCACCGCGGATTACCGCAAGATGAGCGGCACCGGCGGCCCGGATTTCGAAGTGGACTGCGAGATCCGCGAGGGTAAGCTCCTTCTGATGAAGCTGACGCTTTCCGTCCCCAACGAGGAGCAGGCGCGCATCATCTCCGGCCGCTGGCAGAGCGCCAGCCAGGAGGTCTACAGCACCGTCATGCACACGCTGCTGCAGGACGAATAATCTACCGCATCACCCTGCACAAAGGCAAAGGATCCCATAAGATCAGACGGACTTATGGGATCCTTTCTTTTTGTTATCTGCCGCTGCGGCCGCCCTTCGGAGCACCGCCTTTCGGGGCGTTTCCGCCGTGCCGGCTGCCTGCCGCACCGTGACCGCCCTGCGGTTTGCCGGCATTCTGCGGCCGGGCGTTATTCGGCTTCGCGGCATTCTGCGGACGCGCCGGGCTCTGTGGCTTCACCGAGCCGTGTCCCGCCGGCGCATTGCCCGGTTTGCTGACCCGGACCGTCTTCGGCGGAATGCCCTTGCTGATGCGGGTCTTTTTCACCGCGATGCGGCGCAGCGATTCCGGTTCCTTTACGACCTTGCGGCGCACGTGCACCGGCTGCGGCACCTTATAGGCAGGCTTGAAGATCAGATCCAGCAGGCTCGGCTTCTTGTACCGACGGTAGCGGTGCACGCGATTGGCCGCCGTGAGCGATCCGATCACCGCCAGCGCGGCTGCCGTCAGATCGCCCGTGGAGGAATAGACCGTGTTCGTCGCCTGCGAGTCGATATTCATGTAGCGGTTGTTCTCATCCACCACCGTGACCTGCATGCCGTACTCGGCCAGCGCCTGCGCCAGCACCACCGCCTGCCGCTCGTTCAGCTCATCCGCCAGTTCCACCGGCACCTCCTCCAGGAGGCTCGTCGCGGTCGTGACGGTATAGCCCAGAAGGTCGCAGATGACCTCCTTCGCCATCTTCGCAGTACAGGTCCCCCGGGAGATCAGGACCACCCGGTATCCCTCCTCGATGTCCTCCGGCTCCAAGACCGTGACCGGCTCCACGTCGATCGGATCCTCAGTGGAGATCCCGCTCAGGATCGACGCCGCGGTATCCTCCTGAACGATCTCGCTCGCGGTCCGGATCCTGCTGCCGCAGTAGGGGCAGAAATACGCATCGTCATATTCTACGGCTCGGCCGCAGGTCACACAGTATTTCATAGATTCTCTCCTTAACCTTGATGTTCCGGACGGAAGACGGGGTCCGCCGTCCGGAACTGATTATGGCATAAGTGCCTGCAAAAAACCATCCTTTCGGAGCAGTTCACAGTTTTTCAGAATTCCCGGGGGCCGCTTGTCACCGTCCTTCCATGAAGGAGATGAACTTGTCCAGGAAGTTTTCCTCTCCGATCGTGTTGATCTTCCAGAACATCGCCTGACTGCCGCCCGTTGTCGTCGCAGAAATATGGATCGGGCCGCCGTCCGCCTGGAACAGCGTGACCGACAGGCTCAGGCGGTTCCCGCCGAGCCAGCTGTAGCGCTCGAAGACCCGCACGCTGCAGCGGGCGCTGCCCTCGTAAAAGTCGCTCCGCTCCTCCAGCTTCGCGGTCACGCTTCCCTGCTCGACGGCCTCTTCCATCTCATGAAGGAATTCATCAAAGTTTCCGTAGATCTCGGTTTCATATTTGGCCATGGCGCGCCTCCTTTCCGGCAGATATACCCTTTTGTATTCTTCTGTCAGTATTATAAAATGCCCCCTGCAGCGGATAAATAGCTGCAGGGGGGAAATAGAGGGAGGTATTTCCGTTGTAATAGTAAAAACCACCAGAAGATATTTTAGTCAAACTCAACTGTAAGTTTGTCCGTTTTAAATAGAGTGTTCCAGTTGTCGGCATCACTAACACGGAAAGAGAGTTCGACTTCTTTAATCTCCTTAATTTCATTTTCTTTCAGATCAGACGAATAAAAAGTAAGCTCGTCTATGATCTTCTTTCCAGCAGGGAGACTGGAGGAGAAGTATCCGTCAATCATAAACCCGTTTACTGACAGATCTTCGGCATAGATAGATATGTTTTTCTTTGTGTTGTTTTCGATATACATATACATCTCAGGACCTAACCATCCCTCTTCATCGAGTCCTATAACAACAATCTTTACTCCGTTCTTATCATAGATGGTCGTTCCCGAATGTTCGTAGTTCTGTTGATATACATCTGCAATATTTGTCTGTATTTTCAACGGCTTCGAATCAAAATAGGTATCCCAGCTTTTACTGTCATAAACATGAAGAGAGAATTCAATCTCCGCAATGCCCTCGATTCCGCAGATCGAGAGGTCGTCTTCATCAAAGAACATTGAGTCATTCTTTTTCTTCCCGTTTGCAACTTCCGCAACCAATGATCCCGAAATCATATATCCGTTCACTGATTCATCCCGTGAGGAAAACGTCAGATCTTTTCCGGAATTATTCTCAATCAGAAGCTTCAATTCCGGTCCGAACCAACCGCCATAACTAATGGATTTAGCTGTTACTTTGACGCCTTTTTCATCCAATATTACGGTTTCTGTTATCTGTGCTTCTGAATAAACAGGAGCAGCTGTGGTCGGTTCTACACGTACATACTGTCCGCGTGAGGGGGGTTTTTCATTCGTCCTTTCAAACTTAAACAATACGTTCCCGGATTCACTGCCGATTACCAGTTGTTTTTCATCATATGTGTAACCGGTATCTCCGATTTTCTCATCAGTCCATGTGACTTCAGTATCTTCTCCGAAAAAACCCAGGAATCCAGTCCCGCCTTCTTCCAGCACTATAAAAGCAGGCGCTGAAAAATATTTCGAATATGTTTTTATTGCCGCCTCATCCAGTTCTTCTGATCCGCTTTTATAGTATGTCATCAGCCAATATCCAATCGGAGATAACGGAACCTCTGAAGCGGATGGTTCCATACCTGTTTCATCAGTTGTTTGCACAGAGGTGGTTTCCGGGGCATCTGTTAACGCCGGGAGCGTCGGTACATTCAAAACCGAGTTTTGAGTCTCTTCTTTTGTCTTCGCCGGTTTGAGTTCCGATATTGAAGGCATTGAGCATGAAGAAAGCATCACTACTGACATAAGCAATGCCAGATAACAAACAAGTTTTCTTTTCATATTACATCTCCTTTTTCAAGCAGAAACCGTAAGCCGCCTACAGAGAGAAACCGCATAAAAAGAACGACTTCTATTCTTGCACTGTTTTCTTTTTCTTTTTCAACAGAGAAAGCAGATTTATAAGAGCATATATTGCGCAGAGGCTGCCCCATATTATCAGATCCTTGTAAACTGCAGAATTTCCGAAAGCGATCAGAGCTGCAAGAATAAAGACGATCATTGCAGCAATAGAACCGCCTTTCGACTCATTATTACGGGTCGCAATCATCACGATACTCCCGCTGATCAACAGAAATGCCACCAGGAAGCCGGAAAAGCCTCCAACATCACCGTCATCCTGAATCGCATTCAGTACACTAGCAGCGCAGGATTGAAACATTACGATAATCGAAAAAATCAATCCCAAAATGCCAAGAACAAGTTTTGTAGTCTTCATTTTTTTCATTCCCTTCATTCATTTAAATTTTTATATGGTTAATGTATGTTTGTCTTAGGATTGTCAAAGGGTACCTGTTTTTTCCCTTCTGTCGCTTCCAACCCTTTCCGGATCAGATCGATCAGCATTTCGTTCCGGCTGGCGTCCGGATAGCGTCTTTCCTTCAGTTCTGTCAGCTGTCTGCATAATTCCGGTGAAACCGAGATATTGAATCGTTTCGGTCCGTTCTCCATACCTGCTCCTTGTCCGGTTCAGTGGTTCACTGAACCTTTTGTATTATAATAATTTGTCCAAATTTTTGTCAAGCTGTTCCTTCTTTTCCGCTGTCTTTTTTGCAATCATTTTTGCTTTACATCTCTGGTTCACTGGTGTAAAATATCAGTCGGAGGATTACTTAAATGGCAACTGACAGACCGCGTTATACCGTTTCCGTCGATCCGGAACTTTTCCAGCAGATCGAGGACTATCGCTTTTCTCATCGCTTTCAGACCCGTTCGGAGGCGACGGTAGAGCTGATCCGTCTAGGTTTATCGGCACTTGAAAAGGAAAAGCCTCAGCCTGAAGATACAAACAATAAAAAATAAAGGACGGTACTGCTGTCCGTCCTTTATTATACCGTCTTGTTTTTCGCGGCGTTCCCACCATTATGGGGGAACGCTATTCGTTTTCACCGCAGGCTTTCAGCGGCTCAAAGTCATATTGCTTTAAAAGTTCATTAACCGCGTCAACGTTCATGCATTCATTGAATCCTACGATCAGGACCGCATCCCGCGGAATGCGTGCATACAGTTTTTCGTGCCCGGCCAGGCGCAGCGCCTGCTGCGTCTCCTTCAGCGATAAGCCTGCCGCGTAGCAGATCCTCAGATATACGTCCCTCTTCCGGTTATGCCTCTCCTCCTCCAGTAAACGGTATCCGTATTTTTCCGGCAGGTCCGCTGCCAGCAGAACGGCCTGCTTTGTCAAGCCCCGTGCCTTTATCTTTTCATCCATATAAGCCATAAAAGGGCGGCGGTCCCTGATCAGCGACGTCTGCTGATCGGCAAAGAACTGAGCCAGATCGTCCGGTTTCGCCTGCCGGAGAGTCTTTTCCAGGCTGCTGGTGGTCACAGGATCTGCCGCACGGTCCGGGATGCCGTCATATCCGGAATTCATCATTGCTTTTTCTCCCTGTTATGATACAATAAAATTATAGCATATCTGCCGTAATTGTGCGAGCAGAAAATGACGACGAAGGACGATCCGATGACGCCTGAACAACGCAGCATTCTTTCCGAATACCGGCAGCTGACAAGCTTAAACGCCGAACACGGCGTTTATCTGATGCAGCATGTCGAGACCGGCGAGCTGTACGTTCAGAAAACGCTGGTAAACTATCAGGCGGATATTTTTGCAGGGCTGAAAGCGGAGCCTGTCCCGAATATGCCCCGAATCATAGAAGCAATCGAGGACGGCGGCCGCCTGATCGTGATCGAAAGTTACGTTTCCGGACGTACGCTGCAGAAAATTCTGGATCAGGACGGTCCGCTGCCTGTACAGCAGGTCCTTGATATCGGCCTTCAGCTGTGCGCCGTTCTGAAACAGCTGCATGTCAGAGGAATCATTCATCGGGATATCAAGCCCTCCAATGTGATCCTTTCGGATGAAGGTGTTGTCAATCTGCTGGATCTCGACGCTGCCAAAGTCTATAAAGCGGAGGAACAGGCAGATACTCGTCTGATCGGCACGCAGGGCTATGCAGCCCCGGAGCAGTACGGTTTCGGCGCCTCTTCTCCCGTCACCGATATCTATGCGGCGGGAGTCCTTCTGAACGTACTGGCTGCCGGCGAATTTCCGAATGCCGCCAATACGCCCGATGCGTCTCTGAATGAGGTTATCAGGCGTTGCGTCCGCATGGAACCGGGCAGCCGATATCAGTCAGTCGAGGAACTCGAAAAAGCGCTTCGAAAGATCGGCACCGGCAGAACGCGTCGGAAAGTGCTGATTCCTCTTCTTTTCGGCGCTTTTATCATCGCCCTGCTCTTTGCATTGATCAGGCCTTTTCACAAGAGAACCGCACCTGCCGGGTCCGACACCGACGATTCGGGCGGTATTGAAACTTCCGGACCCGCGAACGTCAGTACCGATACGCAAGCCGGGTATACGCCTGAAATGACCAGCAGTTCGGAGGATAGATCGGAAGCCGATGCGGACAGCACCGCCGCCGTTTCTCCCGAACTTTTCGTGAAAGCTGTAGGGGAAAATACCGGGATCAATCATCTGAACCCCGTCGGAGGCGAACTGTTGACGATTACCGATACCGTTTACTGCGAAGCGCTGGAGCCGGGCAGGGAGTATCTCGTCCACGGCGTTCTGATGAATAAAGCCACCGGCGCTCCCGTAACCATCAGCGGAAAGCCGCTGACGGACGAAGTCCTCTTTACTCCGTCCGAGGCAGGTCAGACGGCGGAGCTGTCCTTCCGTTTCGATGCTTCTTCTGTTGCCGGTACGGTCGTGGTCGTTTTTGAGAGCATCACGGAAAACGGCAGGGAAGTCTTTGTTCATAAAGACGTTGACGATGCCGATAAGACCGTATATATTCCCAAACTGACCTCCTGTTCCGTTGCGGAAGATACCGGCGAAAAAGTTACGGGAGAAGGCAAGTTAACAACGATCATCGATACCGTGACCTACAATGGTCTTGAAGCGGGTCGGGAATATACCCTCCGCGGATGGCTTTACGACCAGATAAACGGCGGTGATCTGCTGACAGGCGGGACAAAAGTATACCCTGTTTCCGCTGAAGTCACATTTATGCCGACTTCGTCTTCCGGCTCTTTGGAGCTAAGATTCACGTTTGACAGCACGCTTCTTGCCGGAAAAATCATTATCGCCGCCGAGAAACTGCTGACGGACGGGAAGATCGTTGCCAATCATCTTGTCACTGACGAGTGGGATCAGATGATCTTCGTACCGAAAATGACGCCGGCACTCAAGGAAAAAAATCCCGAACCGGATAACATCGAGACCACAAACGTACTGATCAGCGATACGGTCTCCTTCAGTGCTTTACTTCCCGGCCGGGAATACTGCCTTCGCGGAGCGCTTATAAACAAGGCTACGAAAGAGCCGATTCTGATCGACGGCGAAGAAGTCACCGATGAGCGATATTTCATCTCTACCGGAACAGAACCTGAAGTCTCTCTGGTTTTCATTTTTGACGCCGCGCCGCTCGCCGGAACCGAGATCGTCGTGGCTGCAACTCTGTATTATAACGGGATCGTAGTAGCCGCACATGACAAGATCACAGACGCAGATCCGTCAGTCATACTTCTGACCGGCGACTGATGAAAAATGCTGCGCCCTTACAGTCAGTACGCTCGTTGTTTTCTCACAAAAAAGACGTCCCTGTTTACAGAAGGGACGTCTCCTTATATTTTCGCTTTGCGCAGCCTACTCTTCTCTCTCCTTCCGGTTTTTCTTCACGATCCCGAAGACCGCGACGCCGAGGCCGATCAGGAAAACGACCGCCGCCGCGATAAAGTAAGGCAGGGTGTCCGTACCCAGCAGGTAGCCGTACAGGCCCGTATAGGTCTTGCCGCTCGGCACGGTCGTCGCCCAGGGGTGAATGATCGACATGATCACGAAGAAAACCATTACGAGGAAAGCCAGGGAAGTGATCATCATGCCCAGGCTGATAATCATCCACCTCTTCTCCTGTGCGGGATCTTTCGCCGCAAAGACGCTGGGCTGCGTCTGCTCTTCCTTCTTCTCTTCCTTTTCTTTCACCGGCGGCTCCTCGCCCTTTAACAGGTAGTCCGTGGAGATCCCGAAGAACTCGCAGAGCGAGATGACGTATTCAATATCCGGAGAGGACTGGCCCAGCTCCCACTTGGAGATGGTCTGCCTGGTCAGGGTCAGCTGCTCCGCCAGATCTTCCTGCGAGAGGCCTCTGCTCTTCCGTAATTCCGCTAATCTTTCACCGATCGTCATGGTGCTTCCTCCTTGTTTCGGCCGGATGGTTTTCCTTGTCCCGGAGCCAGCCGTCTGTTTTTCATGAGGCAAATCTATCAGTTTCGCCCGTTGCACACCACCAATTGGCGCAGGAACTTCCGCAACGGGGCGTTGCATTTGCAAATTTCTGGTAAAAATTCGGTATTTGGCCGGAAATTGTTTCCTTTTCCGTCCGGATCCTCAGATCCTTCGGATCAGGCCGGCCAGCAGGGCGCCGCGCGGGATCAGCTCGGAGATGACCATATATTCTTCCGAACTGTGCTGGCCGGAGCCGCTCGAGCCGAGGCCGTCCAGCACCGGGATGCCCATATCGGCCACGTAGTTGCCGTCCGAAACGCCGCCCCGGATCGGCGCTTCTCCGACCGGAAAACCCAGTTCCTCCCCGATCTGCTGCGCCAAACGGACCAGTTCCCGCGTCTTCGCCGTCGGCTCCATCGGCGGAAAGCCGGGCCTGAAATCAAAGCTCGCCTCGGCCCCCGGCAGGACAGGCCTGCGCGCTTCTATCTGCTCCCGGACCCATTCACAGTCCTCCTTTTGGGGATAGCGCATGCAGACGGCCGCCTCGGCACGGTCGCTGACCACGTTGTAGCGGGTCCCGCCGTTTATCAGGGTCACGCTGAGCGTAGTGTTCCGTTCCGGGCTGGTCAGTCCTTCCAGAAACAGGATCTGGTGCGCGAGTTCGAGATTCGCGTTGATCCCGTCCTGCGGCGCACTGCCCGCATGCGACGCTCTGCCCGTGCAGCGGACCGTGATCATGACTTCGCCTTTGCGGGCCGTTACGATCCGGACCGGCCCCTCCAGACCGGTCTCCGCCAGCAGGCAGGCGCAGCTGTCCCTGGCTTCCTGCATGATGATCTCCCGGGAGCCGGGCGAATCGATCTCCTCGTCGCCGTTGTGCACGACGGCGATCCGCTTGTTCAGCGGGATCCCCAGCTCCTTCAGCGCCTTGAGCGCCCAGATGATCAGGACGTCGCCGCCCTTCATATCGATCACGCCGGGTCCGTACATCTTTCCGCCCTCCCGCCGGACGGGCAGGGAACCGAGCGGATGGACCGTATCGAAGTGGCCGAGCAGCATCAGCTTTTTCTCCCCTTTGCCCAGACGCAGCCGCAGGCAGTTCCCGCTCTTTTCGCGGGGGATCACTTCAGGCGTTTCACCCAGCCGCTTCTGATAGAGCGCGCGCAGGACTTCGGCGCAGGCATCGACGGCCGCCTTGTCCGTGGACGGCGACTCCGCCTTCACCAGCGTAAGAATATCTTCAAGGATCTCTTCCTCGTGTTCCTTCAGGTAGGAATAGATCTTCTGTTCCGTATGATCCTTCATGTCCGTATTCCCGTCTTTCCGCTTCCGGTTTCCGTCCCGCCGGACGGACCGTTCTGCGGATAGTATTGTAGCACAGCGAAGAGCCGCTGGCAAACGGACGACGGAAACAATCTGTTTTTTCAGCTTTTTTACAGATTTGTATTGACAGACGTCAAATAAGATCGTATATTTGTTTCGACAGATGTCTAATTATATTTTCAATTAGAGATTGGAGGTTTAGAAAAATGGATTTTCAGGAAAGATACAGACAGGTCCTTGCGGAGGAAGCGGCAAAGCACCGGGAAGCGGCGGCTCAGGCCAGATCCCGGGGCGATGAAAGAACGCATTCCGTAGAGCTGATGCAGGCCAGCATGCTGGGCCCGATGCTGGAGCAGCTGGGAAAGGTGGAGCATGAAAAGATCCGTCCCGGCCTCCTGCAGAAAGAGATCGACTTTATGCTCGGCGAGCAGAAGCGCTATGAAGCGATGAACGATTACGACCAGGCCGACCGCTGGCGCCTCAAGGCGGAAACGGCCCGTTTCGCGCTTCAGGCGCTTCGGACGCTGGAAGCGGAGCAGGCTCCGGAGGCAAAAGCATGAAGAACGACGCCCTGATGATCTTCAAGGTCCTGGCCGACGATACGCGCCTTCGCATCCTGCAGGCGCTGCGGGAAAAGGACATGTACGTGGAGCTTCTGTCCGAGCGGCTGAGTCTGACGCCGCCGACCATCTCCTTTCATTTAAAAAAACTGCAGGACGCCGGACTTGTAGACGCGCGGCGCGAGCAGTATTATATCGTTTATTCGCTGCGGAAGGAGGCGTTCGGGATCTCCCTGTCCGAGCTTCTCTTCTCTGCCGAGGATTCGAAGGCCGCCGGGGATCTGCGCGAGGAGCAGTACCGGCGGAAGGTCTTAAAGAGCTTCATGCCGGACGGCTATTGCAAAGCGCTGCCCGCGCAGATCAAGAAGCGGATGATCATCTACGAGGAGATCTTCCGGCGCTTTGATCCTTCGCGCAGCTATACCGAGCCGGAGGTCAATGAAGTGATCGGACAGGTGCATGAGGATTTCTGCAGCGTCCGGCGGGATTTCATCGGCCTCGGCTGGATGCACCGGAAAGACGGCGTCTACTATATCGACCGGTAAGGCAGCGCCGCCGTATGTTTCCGCTATATACGATCAGCCCAGAACGTATTTCATGTACGCCTGGGTCTCTTCGAAGGTCTTAAACTTTGCCGTATACATATACCGCCCCATCGACGGCCAGTTGATCCGCGGCATCTCCTCCTGCATGACGATGGCCGCGCCGTAACGGCTCATGATCTCCTCGTGCGTATGCGTGTAGGAATGGCCGTCCTTGCGGCTCGTATAAGCGCAGTAATACTGATCCGGCGACTCCGGGAGCCTCCGCTCGTCAAAGGCCACCATATCCGCAAAGATCTGGTAAACGTCGGTGGAATGGGCGAAATTCATCATATCCGGCGAGTAGCCGCCGGCCGGACGCATGTTGACTTCCAGCGCAACGTAATCTCCCGCTTCACCCAGTCCCGGATAGGCCTTGCTCAGGCGGAAAAACTCCAGATGGACGAAGCGCCGCGCCGCACAGAAGGCCTTGACCGTCCTGCGTCCCAGGGCACGCAGCTTTTCGTCCACGTCCGGACGGGAATAGTACATCAGATCAAGATCGTTGTTGACGACGTCCATCACCGGAGGAAATTCGGACATGTTTTCAAACAGCGGCTCGCAGTGCGAATCATAGATCGCGTCGTAGGAGCAGATACTGCCCTGGATGTATTCCTCCATGACGTAGAGCTGTCCCGGCAGGTTATTGTAGAAAGCGTCGAAGTCGGCCTCGTTTTCCAGCTTCCAGGTAGCGGCCGCGCCGACGCCGTTGTCCGGCTTGACGACCACGGGATAACCGACCGTTTCGATAAAGGCACGGCCCGCCTCCCGCGTGGAGACCACGTGCTGCCGGGCGGTCGGGATGCCGGCGTCCAGATAGATCTTCTTCATCAGGGATTTCTGCTTGATGAAGCCGATGCGGTCGGAACGGATCCCGCTCGTAACGTTGAAGTCCGTGCGGAGGGCTGCGTCCTGCTCCAGCCAGTATTCGTTCATCGACTCGATCCAGTCGATCCGGCCGTACTTAAAGGCAAAGAACGCCACGGCCCGGTAGACCTGATCGTAGTTCTCCAGACTGCCGACCTTGTAGTACTCGGTCAGCGCGGATTTTAAAGGTGTCTCCAGCTCATCGTAGGGTGTATCGCCGACGCCCAGCACGGTGATGCCGTTCCGGCGGAGACGGTCGCAGAACATCCAGTACGTCCGCGGAAAATTCGGAGAAATAAAAACAAAATTCATAGTACTTCTATCCTTTCAGGGAAAGATGGGCGGATTATAGCACCGGGAATAACAAAAAGCAACAGACAAGAGCAACGGATAGAATGAAAAAACAGTGAAATAAGAACAGAAGGGGGCGGCATAAAGCCGCCCCCGTTTTTGGGATCTTGTTTTCGCCTTCCCTGTTTTACATGCTCAGCACGTCGGCGAACGCCTGGATGGCGGTAGCCGCCTGGCCGAAGTCGCGCATCTGCTGATCGATACCCAGCTTGATGTGCGGGATGCCGGCTCCGTCAAGAGCCTTCTTCAGGTAAGGATACTCCATCTCCTCCGGGTCGCAGAACTGCTGCATGAAGAGCACCAGGCCCTTCGCGCCGCTTTCCTTGACCAGGTTCGCCACGAATTCGCCGCGGCGGTTCTGATTGGAGGCTTCGTCGTAGAGCAGGACGTCGTAGTCCTCGTTCGCGAACTGCTTCGCAAGAGCCATCATCGGATCGCCCTCTTCGTCCGCGTCCACACGGATGGTGCGGCTCTCGTGCGCTACGTCGTCGGTCGCGATGGCAACGTTGTTGTCATCGAAGATCTTTAAGAGCACGGGGTTGTCGCAGATGATGCCGCTGGTCACGATCTTGACGCCGTTCCAGTTGGAGGCCGGCAGGGCGGCCAGCTCGGCGTTCAGTTCGTTCAGCTTCTCGGTGTAGGCGGGCTTCTCCATGAAGTAGCCGGCCTTTAAGACCGCGCTGCGGTTCACGGCGGAAACGGCTTCCGGATGCTCACCGGCGAGCTTCACGAACTCGCGGCGGGCCTGACGGAACTTGTTGTAGACCTTGATGGCGGCGCGGATGTCCTCGTCCGTCATTTTGTGGCCGGCGATCTTGTCCAGTTCATTGCGGACGTTGGTGTACTGATCCACGGTGAACTGCAGGCCGAAGGCCGGGCGGCGGTACTGCGGATGCGCCAGGAAGATGGTCGGCATCTTCTGCAGCTTGGCCATGGAAACGCGGAAGTTCTGGCTCATCGGACGCAGGGTGTCGCAGATGGTGGGCGTGATGACGCCGTCCAGCTGATCCATGGTGCCGTCCAGCATCATCTCCAGCGCCAGCTGGGCGATGGTGCAGTAGAAGGTGGCGCAGTACTCTTTCGCGCGGGCGATGGTCTTGTTGTTCGAGCCCCAGATGCCCATGGGCACCATGCCGGCCGCGTAGACCAGCTCTTCGGGAGCGTAGTAAGGCAGAACGCCGATGACTTTCTTTCCGGCCGCCTTATACTCGTTTAAGAGCTTCTTCGGGGCGTAAGCCGCCGCCTTGAATTCCTGAAATCTTGCTTCCAAACTCATGATCAGCCTCCTTATTCTGCCATTTCCTTGCGGATCTGCATGGCTTCCACCAGGCCCTGAACACGGGTTTCATACTGGGCTTCGTTGAAGTTGCGCGGGTCGGCCTGGTCGCCGTCGAAGCCGGCGCAGGGGATGCCGAGGTCCGCGGTGAAGCGGCGCTGCATCTCGGCCATGTAGCCGGACCACGGCTTGCAGGAACGGTTGTAGTGGACCAGAACGCCGTCTACCTTGTTCTCACGGCAGATGCCTTCGCGCCACTCGACGCCCTTCTCGATGGAGACGGAGTTCGGGGCCTTGCAGTACGCGCTGACCATCTCGTCCATGTTGTTGTAGACGAAACCGAAAGCCGGGGCGTACACGACGGCGGTCACGTTGATGCCGTTGGCCTTCAGCGGCTTGAACAGGTTCGGCAGCTTCGGCCAGCAGGGGATGCCTTCGAACATGACGCGGTACTGTTCCGGGAACGGCAGCGTGGAGGTGCCTTCCTTGATGTTCTTCTCCAGGTCGACGGCCAGCAGATCGAACGCGTCGGCAGCTTCCTTCTTGCCGCGGGCGGTCACGACGTCCGCCATGTGGTTGAACAGATCGAAGCCGCTTAAGGGGGCGGGCTTGTACTGCAGGTAGTTGCAGACCTTCAGCCAGTTTTGGGCGGTCCGGTTGGCCTGCTTGCAGGCATGCTCGAACTTCGCTTCGTCGAACTTCTTGCCGGTCAGCTCTTCCAGCTGCTTGATGGCGTTGTCGAACTGGGCACGGATATACTTCACGTTCTCCGGATTCGGATCCATGGTGTTGTTGTAGGGAACGTCGATCATGATCAGCGGGATATTGCACATACGGGCAATGTTCTCATACCACTTGGTCATGCAGTTGCAGATGTTGTTGCAGCACAGCACGAAATCCGGCTGCGGCATGCGCATCTGGCGGTACGGCTGGATGGATTCCCGGCGGCGCTCTTTTTCACGGCCTTCCGGCAGCGCTTCGATCTCATAGATGTCTTCCAGCACGATGTACGGGGTCTGGGTCTTGGGATCCTTGACGGGCTTGCCGTCCGGGCCCATGACGATGTTGCCGTCGGCATCCTTTAAGGGCTTGCCGGTGCGGGGATTGATCACGTAGCCGTCTTCCTTGTCCCAGTCGATCTTGCGGGCCGCGCGCTTGCCGGCCGCATAGGCCAGAGAGATACGGGCATAGCCGCAGATATCGTTGTCAAAACCCAGATCCTCGGCGGCCTGGCACATGATCTCGCCGTCACGGTTCGCCGCGATGCCGGCAGCCTGGTTTTCCGGATACATGACGTTCAGGTCGAAGGCTTCCGCCAGTTCGCAGGGGAACTTGGAAGAGGACCAGCCGACCAGTTTGCCTTCCGCCTTGGCCTTGCGGGCATCCGCGTAGACGTCTTCCACGACCTTACGCAGGGCCTTTACGCCAGGGCTAACTTCCTTAGCCATAGATTTTTTCCTCCTGATTACGGGCCGATGCAAACGTCGGCCCTGCATTTATTGCTGTGCTTTTAAAGCTTTCTGATACGCGAACAGGGCGGCGCCCAGCGCGCCGACGTACTGGGTCAGCGGGCTCGTATAAACGATGTGGCCCAGGCCCTCTTCCAGCGACTCCACGATGCCCTTGTTCTGCGCGACGCCGCCGGTCATAACCACGCGGTCCTGAACGCCGATGCGGTTCACCAGGCCCACCACGCGGTTCGCCACCGAGTGATGGATGCCGTTGATGATGTCGCACTTGTCCGTGGCCTGCGCCAGCTGGCTGATGACCTCGCTCTCCGCAAAGACGGTGCAGGTGGAGCTGATGGCGATGCGCTTGGTAGACTTTGCCGCCAGGTCGCCCAGCTCGCTGACCTTCACCTCCAGAACACGCGCCATAACGTCCAGGAAACGGCCCGTGCCGGCGGCACATTTGTCGTTCATCTGGAAGTTGACCAGCGCCCCGTTCTCGATGTGCATGCACTTGACGTCCTGGCCGCCGATATCGATGACGGTGTGAACGTCCGGGAACAGGAACGTGGCGCCTCTGGCGTGGCAGGACAGCTCGCTCATCTGCGCGTGGGCGATCCCGTCCAGGGAATTCCGTCCGTAGCCGGTGGCCAGGGTGAAATCCATGTCTTCATGGGTCAGACCGCAGCTCGTCAGCACGTCCTCGATCGCCCGGGCGGGGCCGCTCGTGCCGGCGCCGACGTCGATCAGCGATTTGCTGATGATGTCCTTGCCGTTCTTTAAAATGACGCATTTGGACGCGGTGGAGCCCACGTCAATGCCGAGGGTGTAAATGCTCATACGTCTTATTACTTCTTGTAGGTCACGAAGTCGCGCATGGTGCGCGGGCTCAGCATCTGATGGAACGGGCAGATCTGGACCGGATTCTGGTACACGGAGTACGCAAACGCCACGATGTAGTTGCGCATCATGTTCATGTTTACGATCTCATCGACCAGACCGAGTTCGCCGCAGGCCTGCGGACGGGACTTGGCGGCGTAATCCTGGATGATCTCGTTCATCTTCTTGATGGTGCCTTCCAGGGACTCGCCGGCCTTGTATTCCTTCGCTAAGCGGCGGGAATACATGGCAGCCGCGGCGGTCTCGCCGTGCATGACGTAGATCTCGGTCGCAGCCGTGCCCAGACTGAACGCGTTGGTGTCGTTGCCCTGCGGGCCGCCCATGACGTAGTGCGCAGCGGCGGTACCCTTGCGGAGCGTGATCTCCAGCTGCGGGATGTGGCTGTTCTGGATGGAATAGATGAGGGACTGGCCCAGGCCGAGCAGTTCGGCCTTCTCGGCGTCGTCGCCGACGTCGATGCCGGTGGTATCCTGGATCCAGACGATGGGCAGCTTATCGCGGGCGCACAGGGTGACGAATTCGTTCATCTTGATCAGGCCCTGACGGTACAGCTTGCCGCCGATACCTACGGAGTTGGGGTTCTGATCCAGCTTGTATTCCGGATAGTGCATCAGCAGGCCCTGGACGTTGGCGATGACGCCGACCAGCAGGCCTTCGGCCTTCGCAAGGCCGGCCACGATCTCCGGACCGTAGCCCTTCTTGTATTCCAGGAACTGGCTCTTGTCGAAGAGACGGCCGATGACGTCGTAGATGTCGTAGGTGCGCTTCTTGTCCATCGGGATCAGGCTGTACAGATCGTTCGGGTTGAGGGCCGGAAGAGCCGGATCGTCGACCCGGAAGAACTCCGGATTGTAGGCGGGCAGGAAGGACATGTATTTCTTGATGCCGTCCAGTACGCCGTAGTCGTCCGCATAGACTTCGCGGAAGAAACCGGTCTGGCCGTAGTGGATCGGAACGGATCCGGGCGGCGTGGCGACTAAGCCCTTGCCGGCTTCGATCAGCGCCATGGCTGCTTCTTCATCCACGTAGCCCTTCGGGTTCATGCCGCCCACGATGCCGGCGCCGCCGACGGCCATGTTGGCCTTCTGGTGCGCGATCAGGATGGTCGGGCTGATGGAGTGATAGCCGCCGCCGGCCGGGTTGGTCCCGAAGATGCCGACGATGACCGGAATGCCCATCTGCTCCAGTTCCACGTTGCGGTAGAAAGGCGTGCCGCCGCCGCGGCGGTTCGGATACACCTTCTCCTGCTCGTCCAGCTTAACGCCGGAGCAGTTCAGGACGTAGACCAGCGGGATGTGCAGGCACTTCGCCGTGTCGGAGGCGCGCAGCAGGTTGTCGGCCTGTCCGGGGATCCACGCGCCGGCGAGTTTCTTGTTGTCGGAAGCGACGATCAGAGCCCAGTGACCGCTGATGCGGCCTAAGCCCTTCACGATGGCGGTGGAGCCGTGGGAGTTGTGCTGCGGGTTGTAAAGACTGTTCAGGGGGCACCAGGTACCCGGATCGACCAGGTACTCCAGACGCTGCATGGCAGTGAGCTCGCCGCTCTTGTTGACGGCTTCGTCGGCCTTGCCGGCCTGGATGGCGGCAACGGCGGACTCATACAGTTCTTTCTCGATGGCTAAGATCTGCTGCTCGTTCTCTTCATTGCGGGCGCGCAGGGGCTTGCCGACCTGAGGCATCGCCTGGAAATAGCTGGGCATCGAATAGAATCCCATGTTGTTTTTCCTCCAAAAAATATACTGTTAGGCCTTCGGAACCTTAATGAACGCCTGGCCGGGGTCGATGTCGTGACGGATGGTGCGGATGATATCCGGAGTCGGGCCTTCCATCAGCTGAGCTCTCTCGTCCACGATCAGCGGGAAGTCCGGGATCGCAGCCTTGATCTCTTCCGGCGTGGAGTAAGGATAGTAGTAGGCCAGATACATTCTCTTGGTCTCTTCGTCGAACTTCATGATGCCCATGTCGGTAACGACCATCTGCGGGCCGCGGTTGCCGGGCAGGCCGACCTTTTCACGTCCGCCGGGGCCGTCCATCCATCCGCAGGAGGTGATGTAGTCGACCTTCTTCACGAATTTGGTCTTGTCCAGCTTGATCATGATGATGGTGTTGCAGAAGCCGGCAATGCCGTTCGCGCCGCCGGAGCCGGTGAAGCGGACCTGAGGCTTTACGTAGTCGCCCTTGCCGTAGATGCAGGTGGAGTTCACGTTGCCGTACGGGTCGATCTGGGCGCCGCCGATGAAGGCGATCAGACGGTCGGAATCATGCAGCCACTCGTTGGCCTCGAAGCCCACGAAGCGGATGTTCGGCCACTGCACGGCGCAGTGCGCCATGAAGCGGAGGTCGCCCACGGAACGCGGCACTTCCACGGGGGAGCAGTCCATTAAACCGCTCTCCACGATGGGGTGGCAGCTGGGGCAGATGACGGCCTTGGCCAGGGAGGCGCCGATCAGCGGAAGGCCCGTGCCGACGATAACGATCTGGTTTTCTTTGATGTTCTTTGCAATGGCGAACGCCTGCATTTCGGACATTGTATATCCGTAGGTTTTGTAATCGTACATGTCTACTTACCTCCTGCCTTAGTGTCTCGTGGAATAGCCCAGATGCGGCTCGACCCGCAGATCCGTCAGACGCTTGCCGCCGATCACGTCAAGCAGCTCTTCGTGGTTCTTTACGCCGTACACGTACTTCTGGAGGTAATCCTTGAAGGTCTCGGGGATCTTGGTGCCGTCGGCACAGTCCTTGGCGGCCTGTTCGGCTTTTTCGGCAGCGGCTTCAAGCTTGGCGTCGCCGGGCTTTAAGTCGGCGGCCTTGCGGGCCTTCGCGGCAGCCTTTGCCAGCTTGGCGGCGGCATCGGCGGCGTCGACGTAATTGGAGGCCTTATCGTATTCCTTTAAGGTCTTGTCGTCGTTGTCATAGTAGCCGTAGCACTGGCTGGGCCATGCGCCGAACGGTACGCGGACGACGGCGTCTACGCATTCGCCGAAGATCTTGGTCAGAGTCGGGTCGCGGCGGATGTACTCGTCGCTGACGATCTCTTCGCAGGTAACGATGGTGCGCTTCGCGGCGATGGCGATATCCACGTCGTGGAATTCATCGCCCAGGAGGATGCAGGTGCCGTCCGGGGAGGCCTGCTGCACGTGGATGATGGCGCAGTCAAGCTTCGGAACGGGGACCGCCACGACCGTTTCGCCGGGATTGAAAGGATTTTCCACGTAGGCAAGCTTTAAATTGTCAACGCTGGGAAGCTCTTTGCGCTTCTCTTCGCTGATGCCCCAGTACTCGCACAGACCGGAACCCATCATCAGACGGACGGGCAGGAAAGGCAGGCCTAAGGAAGCGGCATGCAGCTGCAGCATCAGAACGTCCTGGCTGTAGTCTTCATAGATCATTTCGCCCTTTTCGATGGCAGCGCGGAACCGGCGGGATACGTTGGTGTAGCCGGAGTTGGCGGTGTAGCAGTTGATGTAAACCTTTACACGGCCTTCACCGATCAGCATATCCCAATCGCCGCCTGCGGGACCTGCCCAGACGGTGAAATCGGTTTTGCCCTGACGAAGGATCTCATAGGCTGCGGCATAGGGCTTTCTGTTTGTGGTAAAGCCGCCGAAGCAGATGGTGTCGCCGTTTTGCACGTACTTTTCAACGGCTTCCGACAAGGTGCATACTTTGTTCATAATAAATGATATCTCCTTTCGGTTTATCATACTTTGTCAGGTACTATATTAACAAGCTTTCCCTCCAAAGTCAAACAAAACCTTGCTGATATTGACCGATTGAAACGAAAAAAATGCTTTTTTCTCTTATTACGCCGCCGGAAGGATCGCCGCCGGCCCCGAGTCCCGCCTTTCCGGAAATAAAAAACGCGAAAAAGTCTCTTTCGTTCTTGACAGGAAGCCCCGGAAATTAGTAAAATAAACGTGCTTTGAATTTTGCGCGGTACGTTTTTCGGGAGGACGCAATATGGAAATGGTTCTGTTTGAGGAAAAAGGTCTTGTGGGCGTGATCACCATCAACCGTCCCAAGGTCCTGAACGCTCTGTGCTCTCAGGTTCTGGATGAACTGAACGAGGTACTGGATTCGATCGATACGAAGAAGCTCCGCTGCCTGGTCGTGACCGGCGCCGGAGAAAAATCCTTCGTGGCCGGCGCGGATATTTCCGAGATGAGCACGCTGAATAAGGAACAGGGCGAAGCCTTCGGCAAGAAAGGCAACGACGTGTTCCTGAAGCTGGAAGCCTTCCCGCTGCCGACCGTGGCGGCCGTGAACGGCTTCGCTTTGGGCGGCGGCTGCGAGCTGGCCATGGCCTGCGATATCCGCTACTGCTCCGAGAATGCGATGTTCGGCCAGCCCGAGGTCGGCCTGGGCATCACGCCCGGCTTCGGCGGCACGCAGAGGCTCGCCCGCATCGTGGGAACGGGCATGGCCAAGGAACTGGTCTTCTCCGCCCGCAACATCAAAGCGCCGGAAGCCCTGCGCATCGGCCTTGTCAACGCCGTCCTGCCGGCGGAGGAACTGATTCCGGCGGTCATGAAGCTTGCGAACCTCATCGCGGGGAATGCTCCCATCGCCGTGCAGGCCGCCAAGAAGGCCATGACGGAAGGCATCTCCCTGCCGATCGGCCAGGCCGTCGTCTGCGAAGAGAAAGCCTTCGGTTCCTGCTTTGCCACCGAAGACCAGAAAGAAGGCATGGGCGCCTTCCTGGAGAAGAGGAAACCTACCGGTTTCATAAACCGGTAAAAGACCAATAAACACAAATTCAATTTAGGAGGAACCTCACTATGAAAGTAGCAATTTTCGGCGCCGGCACTATGGGCAGTGGTATCGCTCAGGTCTTCGCAGCCAAGGGACACACCGCCCTGATGTACGCTTCCAGCGTAGCATCCGCTCAGCGTCATAAGGACAAACTCTCCGCTTCCCTGCAGAAGCGCGTTGACAAGGGCAAAATGACTCAGGAAGCCAAGGATGCCTTAATGGCCAACGTTCTGGTAGAGGAAAAGTCCGCAGCGGCCGACGCCGATCTGGTAATCGAATGCGTCAAGGAAGAAATGGCCACCAAGAAGGAACTGCTCAACGAACTGGATGCGATGTGCAAGGAAAGCACCATCTTCGCGACCAACACCTCTTCTCTGTCCGTGACCGAGATGGGTCTTGGCTTAAAGCACCCGGTGATCGGCATGCACTTCTTCAACCCCGTGCCCAGCATGAAGCTCATCGAGATCATCCGCGGCGCGAACACCACCGATGAGACCTTCAAGGCCATCTATGACCTGTCCGTCGCCATCGGCAAAGATCCCGTAGAAGTCGCCGAGGCCCCCGGCTTCGTCGTCAACAAGATCTTAATCCCGATGATCAACGAAGCGATCGGTCTGGTAGAGACCGGCGTCGCCTCCGTCGAAGATATCGACAAGTCCATGAAGCTGGGCGCCAATCACCCGATGGGCCCGCTGGAACTGGGCGACTTCGTTGGTCTGGACGTCTGCTTAGCCATCATGGAGACCCTCTTAAGCGAGACCGGCGATCCCAAGTATCGTCCCGCTCTGCTGCTCAAGAAGATGGTCCGCGGCGGTCTGCTGGGCCGCAAGACCGGCAAGGGCTTCTACGATTACAGCAAATAATGTGAGTCATTTCCCGGCCCGGCGCGAAAGCGCCGGGCTTCTTCATGCAAAGGAGGCGCCGCATATGCGGCGCCTTCCCTGCCAAAAGGGGACGGTTCCTTTTTGGCTTTGATTTATTTTACTTCCCAGGCCTCGGTCAGCTTCTTCAGCAGCGCTTTGAGCTGTTCCTTCTCGCTCTCATCCAGCGCGGCAAAGATGTCGCGGTGACCGCGCTCAGCCGCCTTCTCCTTGCCCGTCTCGGTCAGAGAGACCGTCACCTTGCGGCGGTCTTCCTCCAGGCGGATGCGGGTGATGAGGCCGCGGAGCTCCATCTTGCCAAGCAGCTCGGACAGCGAGCCGGGCATGACGCCCATCAGCTCGGTCAGCTCCCGCTGGGACAGGCTCCCGCCGCCCAGATCCAGCAGACGCAGCACGCGGCGCGTTCCGCGGTGCTCCAGCGGCAGGCGCTCCAGCGCCTTATGGGAGCGGATCCACAGGCCCATCAGGCTGTCCGGATCGATCATAGGCGGGAAGGGTCTTCCCATGTGATGCGGGCCGAAAGGAGCGGGGCCGGGCATCCCTTCCGGACGATGGCAGCCGGGTCTTCCCATACCTTCCGGACGATGGCAGTGCCGGCCGCGGTCTCTACGGCAGCCCTTACCGTCTTCTCTTCCGTTTTCTTTATCGCTTCCGGCGATGTCATTCATGCTCTCAGGGGTGATTCCGTCAGGATTGATGTTGTCGTTGGTGGTGTTGTCGTTGATTTCAGTGTTCTTCAGTTCAGTCATTCGTCAGTCTCCTTTCTTACTTGTGAAATCGTTTCCCAAAGGAATTTCTTTAGGCACCTAAAGAATACGACGTACCGGATCATTTGTCAAGGTACCTAACGAATATTTTTTGTGAACTTTTTGTGAACGTGCAAAAGACACGGGACCCTGATCGGGCTCCGCGTCTTTTCGGGCCGGCATCCGCCGGTAATTCTTCTCTTTCAGTCCAGCTTGAACAGGTTCAGGCCGATCTCCTCGTCGTGGTAACGGTCGATCTGTCCGTCGATCACGCGGATCACCATCTCGCAGGTCGCGCTGATAAGCGCACGGTTCAGGTGGCCGCCGAAGACCTCGCCCTTATCGTTGCCCGCGCTCATGTGAAGATGCGCGTAGTAGGCGCCGTTCATCGTGCTGACGGTCCCGGTCAGGGAAACGATCTCGAAGGCGCCTTCGAAATGATTCGCATAATACTTCTTTTCCGCCGTGTTGTAGACGCCGACCGTAAAATCGTTCACGGCGCCGAGCGCGGAGATCTCCGCCAGCAGGATCCCTTCCGCTTCCGCCACCTTCTGCAGCTGCTCCAGGATCTCTTCGCCCTTATCAAAGCGGGCCAGAATGGTATCGCCAAACCGTTTGTACTGCATGTTTTTCCTCCTGATGCGTTACTCTGATATATTTTCCGGCGCCGTCTGCCGTCTTGCGCAGGCCGGCGACTCGTAGAGCTTTCCGTGCGTAAAATAATCGTAGGAGCGGCAGCCGCCCGCACAGTAGGGCCCCATCTCACAGGACGCGCAGGCGCCGGTCAGCATCGCCGGGCTGAAGCTGCGGTTGTAGGAAAAGGCCTTCGGGTCCTCCCAGATCTCCTTCAGGCTCCTCTCTCTGAGATTCCCCTCGTTGAAGCGGGCGTCGTACATCGATTCGCAGCCGCGAACGTTCCCCACGCTGTCGATCCCGATGCCGCTGATGCCGGCCGCGCAGCCCCGGAACACCGTTTTTCCGTTCTGCACGCCGCGCAGGTTTCCTTCCTCAGGCGTAAAATAACCGATATTGTCCGCGATCCCCAGCGCGAAAGGCGCCTCCTGCCGGTGCTTTTCCACGAAAGCGATCACCTGCCGGAAATCAAAGGCGTATGCCACGCCCTCCTTCGCCGCGTTGCCCATCGGCGAGCAGGCCTGCAGCTGCCAGGCATAGATCGGAAACGGCTTCAGCAGCCGGTAGAATTCCTCCAGAAAGCCGACGTTCTCCGCGTTCAGCGTACTGATGACCGAGGTCGGGATCCCCGCCTGCGTCAGCGCCTTAAGCGCCGCCGCGGCCCGGTCGAAGCTGCCGCACTGGCGGTACTTATCGTGAACTTCCCGCGGGCCGTCTATCGAGACCGAGACCGATTCCGTCCCGGCTTCCCGGATATCCGTAAGCAGCCTCTCCGTCATCAGAAAACCGTTCGTGATCAGATTCACCCGGATCCCGTGACGGCTCAGACGCTTTACGATCTCCTTCCAGTCGCGCCGCATGAAGACTTCGCCGCCGATGAGAGAGACCCGCCGGCAGCCCAGGGCCGCCAGCTCGTCCGCCGCGCGGAGGCATTCTTCCGTGCTCAGCTCGTCCGGCCGCGCCTTCCCGCCGCCGGAGCCGCAGTAACGGCAGGAAAAGCAGCAGGCCAGCGTGATCTCCCACACGCAGCGGGCCAGTTTATACATTGACGCTGTCCCCGTCGATGCTTCCGTCGTCTCCGCCGTTTTCGCTGCCTTCCCGGATGTTCTCATCCGCTTCAGCCCACAGCGCGCCGAGCGAAGCGCCGCATTCCGGACAGAATTTCACGCCGATGCTGACCTTAGCCCCGCACGTCGGACAGAAAAAGTTCAGGCCCTCCTGCGTCTTCGGCGCCTGCGAAGCGTCGGGGACCGCATCCATCGGCACGTATTCCGGCATATCCTGATAATACGCCGGACCGCCGGCGCTCTTCTCTTCTTCTTCCGCCTCTTCCTCTTCCGTCTCTTCTTTCTCCGTCTTCATTCCCCCCGCAAAAAACTCCGGGCCGGCATAGACGGCCATCATCATCGCTTTGTTTTCTTCCTCGCTCATGTGATGGATCTTATTCGCAAAGTAGGCGGGGCCCGCATAGACCAGCATCATCGGCCGGGGATCGGGCTGCGCCGCTTCCTCTCCTTCAGGCGCTGCCTTGGCCTCGCACTCCGGGGCGTCTCCGCCTTCCCGCGCGCTGTCCGGATACAGTTCCAGTTCCTCTTTCATTCCTTTTTTCATTCCCATATCTCTCCCTTCCGCACACGGACTTATGGATTGCCGCTCAGCTGTGACGTTCTGAATGATCCTGATCCTATTTTACCTGATTTTTTTACATTCCTCAAGCCGTCCGCAAAAGCTTTTTTACCGGATTTCCCGCGAAAACCATTTCCGAATATGCCTCATGAAATCAGCCGCCCGTTTTACAGATCGAACAGGCTGATCTGCTGATACTTTTCCGGCAGCTCCCCTATAAATCCGAAGCAGGCCTCCGGGGTCGGGAGGAGCCCGTTCTCCTCGCAGATCTTCCGGAACAGCCGGGTCAGCTGTTCCGCGTTCGGGCTCGGCAGCTCGTATGCGTTCCCGTAGCGCCTGATATAGCGTTCTTTCATGCCCGGGAAATGCCTGTCGAGCGCGGCGTAGTAGTATTCCCGGTCCCCTTCCCGGAGCGTCATGCCCATGCCGAAATCGATCACGCCTTTTACGCCGGCCCTCACGCATTCGTTCAATATAGCCGTTACGTTTTCTTCCGTATCGTTGATAAACGGCAGGATGGGCGTCAGCCAGACGATGGTCGGGATCCCTCTTTCCCGCATCCGTTCCAGCACCTCGATCCGGCGTTTCGTGCTGCAGACGTTCGGTTCCAGGATCCGGCACAGGTCGTCATCATAAGTGGTCAGCGTCATCTGCACGACGCATTTTGCGGAGCGGTTGATCTCGTCGAGCAGATCGATATCCCGGAGGATGCGGTCGGATTTGGTCTGGATGGCCGCTCCGAAGCCATTCTCCAGGATGATCTCCAGGCATTTCCTCGTCAGTCCCAGTTTTTCCTCGCAATGCATGTACGGATCCGACATCGAGCCGGTGCCGATCATGCACTTTTTTCTCTTCGATCTCAGCGCCTTTTCCAGAAGCTCCGGCGCATTCCGCTTGACCTCGACGTCTTCAAAAGGATGCGTAAACTGATAGCACCGGCTCCGGCTGTCACAGTAAATGCAGCCGTGGGTGCATCCCCGGTAGATATTCATGCCATAGGTTCCGCCGCTGCCGTTCAGGATCCCTTTTGCTTCCGTAAAATGCATGTTTCCCGTTCCTTTTTTACGCAGATCTTGCGCCGCCTGCTTACTCTTTTTTCAGCGGCACCCAGATACAGACGTTCATCTCCCCGGAACCGTCATCCGCAGGAAGGTACAGCTCGATGTCATAGTCCCCCATCAGCGTATAGCCCTTAAGCGACGGCAGCCACTCGGACCAGATCTTTGTGTTCGTCTCCTGCAGCGTCTCCAGCGTGCAGGGGAACTGAGCCCAGAGGCTTCCGGTAATCACTCTGGTTTCGCAGCCTTCCGGGATATCCTCCCACGGGAAATACAGGTCCGCGATCCAGTAGTCGAAGTCCTTTCCCTTCATGTCGATGCACACGCCGAAAGTCCCCTTGATCGGGCGCTTCTCTCCCTGTGCCATCCATTCGTCCCAGAACTTCGGGATCTCCTGATAACTCGTATCGGAGTTGAACGGTCTTTTGACTCCGACGATCGTAAACGGTGCTTTTTCAACAATACGGTAATCCAGCATGGTTCCGCCCTCCATCGTGATTTTGATATGCAGCGGTGCAATAGAACGAAGCGGGGCACCCCGTTCCCGTGCCTGGGAAGGCGTGATGCCGTGGAATTTCTGAAACGCCCTGGCAAAGCTGTCCGGTGATTCATATCCGTACTTTACGGCGGCATCGATCACCTTTACGTCTTCCCGGCTGAGCTCCTGGGCGGCCAGCGTCATCCGGCGCGCACGGATATATTCGCCGACGGTCATCCCGCAGAGAGCCCCGAAGATGCGCTGATAGTAGAACGGCGACAGGGCCGCCCGGCCGGCTATCTCTTCGATATCCAGTTCTTCCGTCAGGTTCCGTTCAATGAAATCGACAGATTCCTGAAAGCCTTCGATCCAGCCCCGCATCTTTTCCTCTCCTTTCGCCTGCTGCACTGTCAGTATATCAGTCTGTCAGCTTTTTGCCCGACTTTCCGTGCTCTCTTTGACGGGGATCACCGGCGCCGGAGGCTCTTCAGTTCTTCCTTCCGCTCCGGGCTGATGCGGAAGCTTTCCACCGCCTTCTGTATGGTTTTGTTGTGCGTCCACGGATCCAGGCGGTGCTGCTCCAGATACGGCAGGACGGCCTCGCACTGTTTGGCCAGCGCGGTCGCGAAATACCAGGCGATCATCATCTTCACGTAGTATTCGTCCGAACGGACGGCGGCGACCAGCTCCGGGTATTTCGGATCGAAAGCCTCGTCCAGGAAATGCTCCATCAGCATGCCGATGCCGAAACGCAGCGTGTAGGTCCGATCCGAATCCAGCCACTCCCGGACAGCCGGCAGCAGCTCCTGCCGGTGCTTTTTGAAGACCTTCGGCGACATCTGGTCGCAGGTCGCCCAGTTATCCACGTACGGCAGGAAGCGCCGGAGAGCGTCGAGGCAGAGCCTGAAGTCCCTGATCTCCCCGAGCAGAAAGGCGTGGAGCTGGTTTTCATCAAAATAACGGTGCGGCAGGTCCCAGAGAAAAACGATGGTCTCCTGCCGTTTTGCGAACTCCTTTGCGAGCTGCCTTAAGTCCGGCGTGCGCACGCCGATCATGCTGTCCGGATCGATATTTGGGATCAGCTTTGCCTGAAAGTCACGGTACTTCAGATCCTGTAGGGCAAAGAGACGCTGCCGGATCTCCGCAAGGATATCCGGACTGCTCTCCGCTTCCGAAACGGCATTTTGCTGCATGGGTCTTTCCTCCGTTTTCCGCCTGCCGACGTGCAGTTTCATTGTATTCTTTCCGTGCGCATCCGTCAAGCCGCACGCGGCAGGAAATACGGCAAGGCCCCCTTTTCGTCTTGTTTTTCTTCCGCGCATATGTTATATTTCTTTCGAAATCCAAGTTTTTCCGGAAGGATCATAAGCAATGAAACTGGCATTTATCGGAACAGGGACCATGGGCGGCGGGATGGCCCGGAACCTCGTCAGGGGCGGCGCAGACCTCACGGTCATTGCCAGACGCCCCGCCGTACGGGACGCTTTTGCCGCGCTGGGCTGCCCGGTCTTTGCCGAAAACGGCGCGGCAGCCGCCTGCGATGCCGTCTTTCTCTGCCTGCCGGACGAAGCGGCGGTAGAAAAGGTCCTTTTCGGAGAAGGCGGCGTCCTGAGCGAAAGCAGTCACGCTGATAAGGAAACCGCGCCCGCAGGCCGCCCCCGCATCATCGTGGACTGCAGCACCATCAGCTACGGAAAGGCCAGGGAATTCGCGGCGCGCTGCGCGGCGCTGGGCACGGCTTATCTGGACGCGCCCGTCTCCGGGCATCAGGCGAAGGCCGAAGCCGGCACGCTGACCGTTATGGCCGGCGGGGAGGAAAGCGTCTTCGAAGAAGTCCGGCCGTATCTGGAGATGACGGGCTCGCAGATCCTGTATATGGGGCCCTCCGGCAGCGGACAGCTGACCAAAATGATCAACAACTGCGCGCTCAACATCTGCACGGCCTCCTTCTGCGAGCTGATGCCCGTGGGCGTTAAGCTGGGCCTGGATCCGGAAAAACTGGGCAAGGTCCTGACCACCGCCACCGGCTCCAGCTACGCCTCGAAAACGCTGATCCCCGAAGTCCTGGAAGGCAATTTCGCGCACGGCTTCACCCTGGAGCGCGCGTACAAGGACATGAAGAGCATGCTGGAGGTCTGCGAGGAACTCTCCGTCCCCCTGCCGACGTTCCTCGGCTGCCTGGAGACCTACCGGCGGGCGCTTGAGACCGGCCGGGGCGATCTGTACAAAGGCGCCATGATCTGTTTTTATGAAGACCTGCTGGACGTGAAGTGCCGCAGGCAAAGATCTTAAGGAGAAATAATATGCTTCGGAAAAGTATGATGATCGACCCGAGAGATTCGGTCGCCATGGTCCTGGAGGACAGCTTCAAAGGCGACGTGATCCGCACGCCCCGCGGCGAGATCACGCTCCGGGAGGACGTCGAATTTGCCCACAAAGTAACGGTCGAGCCCTTAAAGAAGGGCCAGCCCGTCATCAAATATCAGGAAGAGATCGGCTATATGCTGGAAGACGTGCCAGCCGGCGCCTGGATCCACAACCACAACATGGGCTGCGACCGGGGCAAGGTCCGCGGCGCGAAAATATAAAGGAGGATGCGCGGTATGAAATTCATGGGCTACCGGCGGCCGGACGGCC
>JAEEUR010000126.1 GCA_016290595.1 Lachnospiraceae bacterium
GAAGTAGATCACGCCGAAGAAGATGACGAAGGGCCAGCCCTGCAGCTTGGTATTGAACGCGGCGTAGATGACCAGCGAAGTTGTCAGGATGCCGATCACCAGCCAGGGCTTGAATTTGCCCCATTTCGTGCGGGTGCGGTCGATGATGTTGCCCATGAGCGGGTCGTTCAGGGCGTCGAAGACGCGGGCCGCGACCATGATGGCGGCGATGGTGGCCAGCTGCGCCTTATCCAGCTGACGGGTCAGCAGCACGTAGGCGTAGAGGTAGTTGGTGAACAGTTGGTACATCATGTCCCGGCCGACGGTGCCGAGCGGGAACATGAGGCGGTTCTTTTTGACGGTTTTCTGATCCATGGCGTTGTTCCTTTTAAATTAATTTTTCTATTTCATCCAGCAGCTCGCCGAAATAGGCCAGCGCTTCGTTGACGGGGGCAGGCGAGCTCATATCCACGCCGGCGATCTTTAAGAGGCTCACCGGATCCTGGCTGGAGCCGCCGGAGAGGAAGCGCTTGTAGTCGGCCACGGCCGGAGCCCCTTCCTTTAAGATCCGTTTCGCGATCGCCACGGCGGCCGAGAAGCCGGTGGCGTACTGGAAGACGTAGTAGTTGTAGAAGAAGTGCGGGATCCGCGCCCATTCGAGGGCGATCTTATCATCCGTCACCATGTCCGGGCCGAAATACAGGGCGTTTAAGGCCTTGTACTTTTCGCAGAGGGCGTCCGCGGTCAGGGTCTCGCCCTTCTCCGCCATCTGCCCCATCATCAGCTCGAACTCCGCGAACATGGTCTGCCGGTAGATGGTCCCCTTGAACTGATCCAGGAAGTGGTTGATGAGGGCGGCGCGCTCCTTTTTGTCCGCGGTCTTGTTCAGCAGGTAGTTCATAAGCAGGACTTCATTGCAGGTGGAGGCGACCTCCGCCACGAAGATCACGTAATCCGCGGTCGAGACCGGCTGGTTTTCCTTGCTGTACCAGCTGTGCATGGAGTGGCCCAGCTCGTGCGCCAGCGTGAACTGGCTGTCCAGGTTGTCGTGATGGTTCAGCAGGATGTACGGGTGCGGCCGGGCTCCGCCGGAGGAGTAGGCGCCGCTGCGCTTTCCTTCGTTCTCATAGCGGTCGATCCAGCGCTCGCCGAAGGCGCGGTTTAAGAGAGCCACGTAGTCGTCGCCAAGGATCTTCATCGCGTCCAGGACGTTGGCCTTCGCTTCGTCGAAGAGGATCTTTTTATCGCTCCCCTCGATGATCGGCCGGTAGACGTCGTACATGTGCAGCTCGTCCACGCCCAGCAGCTTTTTGCGTAAGGCGACGTAGCGGTACATCTTGTCCAGGTTGCCGTGGACCGCCTCGATCAGGTTGTGATAGACCGCCACCGGGACCTCGGTGTTGTCCAGCGACGCGGCCAGCGTGTTCTCGTAATGCCGGGCCGTGGCGAAATATTTCAGCTTTTTGAACTGACCCTCCAGCGTGGCGGCGACGGTGTTTCTGAATTCGCCCAGCCGGTCGTAGTACTTTTCGTAGGCGTCCCGGCGCAGCGTGCGGTCCGCGCTCTCCAGAAGCGGCACCAGCGTCCCGTTGGTGAGGGTGTGCGGCTTTCCTTCGCCGTCCAGGGCGTCCGGGAAGCGCAGCTCGGTGTTGCGCAGCGTGGAGCCGATGCGGTCCGGCGCGTTCGCGATCTCCTGCGCGCCGGCCAGGAGCATCTCGCATTCCGGGCTTAAGATATGCGCGGCCTTGCGGCGGATCTGGTATAAGCTCCGCTGATATTCCGTCAGTTCCGGCTTTTCCGCAAGGAAGGCGTCCAGCTTTTCCTGCGGGATGGCCATGATCTCCGGAGAGGAGAAGGCGGCGGCGCGGTACACGTCGATCATGACGCTGCGGGCCTTCCCGAGCATGGCCTGATGGCGGGAATCGGCCAGATCCACGTCGGCGGAGAGAGACGCGTAGCCGTATACTCTGCCGGCCAGAAGCTCGGTCTCATCGCCCAGGCGGGAGAAGGCGAGCAGCGTTTCGGCGCTGTCGGCCAGATGCCCCGCAAAGGCGGCAAGCCTGGGCGGGAAGGTGCCCAGCTCCTTCAGGCCTGCCTCCCAGGCCTCGTCGTTTTCAAATATTGCGCTCAGATCCCAGGTGAATTCGGCCGGGATCTCGGAACGTTTGGGAACTGCCATAAAGTACCTCCGATCTTAGCTGTTCTGTATATTATTCCTTCGCTTCGTGCACGACGACCTGATTGAACGGGATCTCGATGCCGGCCTTGTCAAAGGCGATCTTGATCTCGCGGTTCATGATGCGCGGCGCGGAGAAGATATCCTTTTCGCGGACGCTGGCGACGAACTTCAGGACGACGCCGCTGTCGGCGAGCTCCTGTACGCCCAGATAGCGCGGCCCATGGCGCTGGTGGTAACGACGGCGGCCAGCAGGACGGCGGCCAGTTCCATAAAACGCGCGTAGCTGAACTGCTTCTTTGTGACGCAGGGAAGCGCTTCCTCCAGACCGGGGGTTTCATTGAATTCCCTTTCCGCCCGGGGCTGCGGGAACTCATCCGAAACAAAGGCGCCTTCCTCCGGCGCCGGATATTCGGGCGCGGCGGGGGCGGACGCTTCCTCGTCGGGACGTTTATTGACTTTCGAAAACAAAGAAATCATCGGCTGTATGACGACCTTCGGGCGGATCTTTGTCGATCTTTGATTTTTTCCTTACTATATCATGTTTTCGGCCGGAAGAAAAGAGCGGAAGCGGAAAAAACTGCCGGGCCCGGCCCCTCCGGAGGAAGCGAAGGACGGCGGAAACGGCTTTTCCGGGACGGGGCATGTGAAAGAGGACGCATCTTGACAAAGAAAAACCCGGGGCGTGCGGAACGTCCCGGGTTTTCGGTGAATTTCCTGCGTTTTTACGGCAGCGAGGCGAAGCCGGCTTCCAGCGCGGCGTCGTCCGGAATATAATCCGTCATGGTCCCGTTGTGGAACTGCTCGTACGCCTTCATGTCGAAGTAGCCGGTGCCGGTCAGGCCGAAGAGGATGGTCTTTTCCTCGCCGGTCTCGCGGCAGCGCAGCGCTTCGTCGATGGCGCCCTTGATGGCGTGGGAGCTTTCCGGCGCCGGGAGCGTGCCTTCCGCGCGGGCGAAGAGCTCGGCGGCGGCAAAGACCGAGGTCTGCTCGTAGGCTCTGGCTTCCAGCAGCCCCTGATGCCGCAGCTCGGACAGGATCGGGCTCATGCCGTGATAGCGCAGGCCGCCGGCATGGTTCGGCGAAGGGATGAAATCGCTGCCGAGCGTATACATCTTCGCCAGCGGGCAGACGTGGCCGGTGTCGCAGAAATCGTAGGCGAAGCGGCCACGGGTCAGGCTCGGGCAGGAGGCCGGCTCCACGGCCAGGAAGCGGTAATCCGCCTCGCCGCGCAGCTTTTCTCCCATGAACGGAGAGATCAGGCCGCCCAGATTCGAGCCGCCGCCCGCGCAGCCGATAATGATATCCGGTTTCACGCCGAGCTTATCCAGCGCGGCCTTGGCTTCCAGCCCGATCACGGACTGGTGCAGCAGCACCTGGTTCAGGACGCTGCCCAGCACGTAGCGGTAGCCCTCGTGGGTAACGGCATCCTCCACCGCTTCGGAGATGGCGCAGCCGAGAGATCCGCCGGTCCCGGGATGGGCGGCCAGGATCGCACGGCCGACGGCGGTATCCATCGACGGCGAAGGCGTCACCGAAGCGCCGTAGACCCGCATGACCTCGCGGCGGAAGGGCTTCTGCTCGAAGGAGATCTTCACCATGTAGACGCGGCAGTCCAGCCCCACGTAGGCGCAGGCCATGGACAGGGCCGTGCCCCACTGGCCGGCGCCGGTCTCCGTGGTCACGCCTTTCAGGCCCTGCTTCTTGGCGTAATAGGCCT
>JAEEUR010000127.1 GCA_016290595.1 Lachnospiraceae bacterium
GGCGGCGCCCTTCGTGATGCGGGATACGCGCCTGCACTTTTATCCGCAGGACCGGATCGTGATCGATTCGCTGGACGAGGCGGAGTGCTGCACGCAGCCCGAACCGATGAGCCGCCTGGAACAGTTTGAAAAGGCGCACGGAAAAGGCGATCCCGAAGCCGCGAAGGCATACCGGGAAGCGAAAGAGAAGAAGGCAGCGGCCTTTAAGGAAGCCGTAAAGGCTGAGATCGCCCCGATGTCCTGGATCGACCGCAAGAAGGGCGAGATCGTCATCTCCGAGGACGAGTGGCCCGGCAAGGCGAAGGAAGGCCCGCTTTCCCCGAACGCGGACGGCGCAGCGGTCACGCTGGTGTTAAGCGAAGAAGCGCTGGCAGCTAACAAGCTGACGCCGGCGGCGGAGCTTTTAGGCTTTGCGGCCTACGGCGACGATCCCGAAAAGCCGAACCCGGCGGCGGAAGCCGCGGTCCGGAAGCTGCTGGCCAGGAAAGGCCTGAAGGCGGAAGATATCGCGCTCTTCGAGATCCTGGAAAACAGCGCGGAGGACGTGCTGGAGACGGCCGCCATGCTGAATATCCCGGCTGAAAAGATCAACCCCTTCGGCGGCGCGCTGGCCTTCGGCCGCTGCGACGGGGCGGAAGGCATCCTGATGCTGCAGCGCCTGATCAAGGGCTTAAAGCCCGCGGAACTCGGCCTGGCCGTGATCGCCGCACCCGGCGGCATGGGCATGGCCGCCCTGCTGAAAAAGTGCTGAGGCTGACAGAAATCTATGATGACGGAACTTTCGGAAAAACGGATGTCCCCCGCGGAGGCGGTCCGCCTGGTGCGGGACGGCGACTGGGTGGAATACGGCTTCGGCGCGGGCTTTCCGGAGCTTCTGGATAAGGCGCTCGCGGCGCGCAAGGGCGAGCTGAAGGACGTGAAGATCCGCGGCGGCCTGCTGCTGGCGCCCCGCATCGAGGCGGTGGAGTGCGATCCGGAGCAGGAGAGCTTTCACTATTACAGCGTGCATATCGGCGAAACGGAGCGGAAGCTCCAGAGCCGCGGCCTGGTGCGCTTTATTCCGCTCATGCTGCGCGAGATGCCCGGCATGCTGCGGCGGGGCGACCTGAAAACGGACGTGGCGTTTATCCCGGTCTCCCGGCCGGATGCAAACGGCGTCTGCAGCACGGGCCTTTCGCCCTATACCTGGCGGGTGATCGCGGAGAACGCGCGGACCGTCATCTTTGAGATCAACGAGCACTATCCGGTGCTCTTCGGGAAGAATCCGGCCCACGCGACCCGCCTGCCGCTTTCGATGGCGGACGCGGTGGTGGAGGGCGGGCACAGCCCGGTGCCGACGCGCAGCTACCGTGCGCCTTCCGAAACGGATCTGACCATCGCCCGGCTGGTGACGGCCGAGATCCCGGACGGCGCCTGTTTAGGCCTCGGCGTGGGCGGCGTTCCCTTCGCGGTGGCGAGCATGCTGGCCGAATCGGATCTCAAAGACCTGGGCTGCTGGACCGGCACCGTCAGCGACCCGTTCATGGCCTTATACAAGGCCGGCAAGCTGACGAACCGCCGCAAAAACGGACGGGATCAGGGCCTTTTCACCTGGAATCTCTGCATGGGCACGCAGGAGATGTACGAGTGGGTCGGCGCCAATCCGGCGCTCTTTAATCCCTCCGATCTGGACTACGTCCACGAGCCCACGCATATCGGCTCGAACGACAACTACGTCAGCATCAACGGCGCGGTGCAGGTGGACCTGATGGGGCAGGAGAACGGCGAATCCGCCGGCAGCCGCCAGCTGTCCGGCATCGGCGGCCAGATGGATTTCCTGGAGGGCGCCTTCCGCTCAAAGGGCGGCAAGGGCTTCATCTGCCTGGCCTCTACGCATACGAAGAAAGACGGGACCTTAGAGTCGAATATCGTCCCGGCCATCGCGGCGGGCAGCACGGGCTCCGTGCCGCGCACGCAGATCCGCAACGTGGCCACGGAGTACGGTATCGCACGGCTGTCCGGCCTTTCGGTCCGGGAACGCGCCGAAGCCATGGCGAATATCGCGCACCCGGCCTTCCGGGAGGATCTGCTCCGCTATGCCGCGGAGAAGTTCCGGTAAAAACCGACTTCCAATTGATGCAATTAACACAGCCGCCGAATACATCGGCGGCTGCGCTTGTCTCTATATGGTTTTACAGTTTCAGTTGGAGGGAAAATGTGTATGTGGATCCTTAAGGTCTTGAACGTCCGTTTTGAAGAATAACTGGTAAAAAAACTAAAAGTAATATGTGTATTTTTCAAAAAGGTTCTTGACAAAAGTATTAATTAATTTTTATACTAATACACGGTTACATAGCAATACCTTTCAGATCGGAACAGAATATCCGCCTTTATTGAATCAATCTGCTAACACAATCCGTGTTTTGCAAAAGAACAAAATAGGGAATAACCACTTAGTACAAGGGTAGATCTTCTTATGTCAAAGCGGTTCCGGTATCAGGGAATAGTGCTGACAAGGTCATTAGGCTTAACAATAGCCCTAGTGGTCTTGTTCATAATACTGAATGCTATTTTATGGCGTTATCTGGATAATTCGATACAGTATTCATCTTCGATACTGACTTTTATAACGTCTTCTCTGCAGTTTGCCCTTTTGCCGTTTGTTTTTTTCCTGTTTTCCTCCTATGAGATGGCTGTAAAATTACGACGGACAGATGCTATGGAACGCCTTTCTGCGGTTCAGGGAGAACTGCAGAAAATGTATGCTTCTCAAATTCTCGTTCTGTTGGTTCCTGCGGTCATTCTTAGCTTGGTTCTTTTCTTATGGCATATTAACGCTTATCATCTTTATGGGATGGTTTCGGCGCAAATGTTGCTACATTCGATGATGGCGATCGTTTTATACTGCCTTTTGCCGGTATGTATTGCTATTTTGCTGGGAATTGTTCTTTCAACGATCAAGCGAGCCTTTGCCTATACGTTCATTATTCTGGTCACGGTACTTGCCAGTCCGTTACCACTTCGTTATTTTTCCGGACAACAATTAGGACCCTTATCAATCGCTTCTTTTTTTGACTGGTTTCATTTTACGATCCCGGATGCAGATTGGATGCCAGATTCAGTATATGGAATTCCAATGGAAGCAGCTAGATGGGTTTTAATTCTCTTTTGGCTTTTTTTCCTGGTTTTTATGATGAACATAAAAGATCAGCATTTTTTTCCCAAAAAGAAAATCTTGCTTCTTCTGCTTTTGGCAGCGGCTGTTTTTGTGCTGGGATATCGATTTGCTAGCAGACATAGTGATTCTATTACATATAAAGATAATCGCCCCGAAGGCCTTCAAAACAATTTAAGGAATTATTATAAAGAGAAGATTCTGCCCGAGACAGAACCAGCGTCGTTTACCGTGGAGTCCTATGATATAGAAATGCGTTTTCAGGCTAATCTTATAGCAGTTGTAAAGATGACTTTACGAAACACTTCGGACCAGGAAACATTGCGCTTTACATTGCATCATGGAATGCAGGTGGAAAAGGTGTGCGATACTGACGGAAACAAATTAGATTATAGCAGAGACATCGATTATCTTTCAATTACAACGGATAAAACAGAAATCGTTATATATTATTCCGGAAATATGGGGAAATATTATTCTAATTATCAAGCAGTATATCTGCCCGGATATTCTGCATTCTATCCTATACCCGGGATATATCATCTTTGGGACAGTGAAACAAATAAGATAAAACCGGTTATCGTAACAGAAAATAGCAGGTTCACCCTTAGCGTCCGTAGCAGACAAAGATGCTTTTCTAATCTCGAACAGGTTTAACAGAACATGTTTGCAGGAGAAAGCAACAGCATAGGAG
>JAEEUR010000003.1 GCA_016290595.1 Lachnospiraceae bacterium
GAATCTTTATAAATGGAAGGGGTGCTCCGGTGAAAGCTCTGATCGCCATGTCGGGCGGCGTGGATTCCAGCACGGCTGCGTATCTGATGCAGCAAAGCGGCTATGCGTGCGACGGCTGCACGATGAAACTGTATACGAACGAGGACGCGGGCCTTTCCGGATCCGAAGAGGGATCCGCCGGGAAGACCTGCTGCAGCCTGGACGATACCGAGGACGCCCGCAGCGTGGCGTTCCGCCTTGGCATGCCCTTTTACGTCTTCAACTACACGGATGCATTCCGCTGCCGGATCATCCGCGAATTCGCCGAGACCTATCTGCGCGGAGAAACACCGAATCCCTGCATCAGCTGCAACCGCTTCATGAAGTTCGGCGCGCTGCTGGAACGGGCCCGGGTGCTGGGCTGCGATACGCTGGCGACCGGCCACTACGCGCGCGTCCGCTTCGACGGGACGAAATACCGCCTGCTCAAAGGGCTGGACGCCGCCAAGGACCAGAGCTACGTGCTGTACTGCCTGACACAGGAGCAGCTGGCGCATATCGCGTTCCCGCTGGGAGAGCTCACGAAGGAGACGGTCCGCGGGATCGCCGAAGCGCAGGGCTTTCTCAACGCCCGCAAGCGGGAAAGCCAGGATATCTGCTTCGTTCCGGACGGGGACTACGCCCGCATCGTGGAGCAGGTGAGCGGCGAAGTGCCGCCGCCCGGCGACTTCGTAAGCCTGGACGGCCGGGTGCTCGGGCGCCACAAGGGGATCATTCACTATACGATCGGCCAGCGGAAGGGCCTGGGGCTCTCCCTGCCCGCTCCGCTTTACGTCTGCCGCATCGACGCCGAAAAGAACCAGGTGGTCCTGGGGCCGCACGAGGCGCTCTTTTCTGATACGGTGCAGGTACGGAACGTAAACTGGATCGGCGGAGAGGCGCCCGCCGGGCCGATCCCGGTCCAGGCCAAGCTGCGCTACCGCCAGCCGCCGGCCGCCGCGCTCGCCGTCCCGCAGGAGGACGGCAGTCTTCTGCTGCAGTTTGCGGCGCCGCAGCGCGCCGTCACCCCGGGCCAGGCCGCCGTTTTCTACGACGGCGACGAGGTCCTCGGCGGCGGAACGATCGTAACAAATTAATATCAGAAGTTTTAATGCATCTCGAGCGCGCCCGAATAAACTTTCGAGGGGCATTGAGGAGACCTGACTACATCTGATATTCCGGAAGGTCTCCGAACCGCCCCGAGAAAGTTTTATCGAGGCAGCGAGAGATGCCGATAACGATTCTTTTAAGACTGCCTCCGGCAGCCGAAAGGAGAAAATCATGAAGCATCCGATGAAAAAGATCTTTGCCCTTCTTCTCGTGAGCGTCCTGCTCGTTTCCGCCTGCGGCAAGCAGCCGGCCGAAACCCAGGCCCCGACGAAGGAATCTCCCGCACCGGCAACGAATGCCCCGACGGAGCCCGTGCCGGCCGCCGAGACCACGCCGAAAACGGCTGAAACCACCGCGGAAGCCACTCCTGCCCCGACTCAGCCGCCCGCCACCGACCCTGCTCCGACCGAACCGCCGGCAACGGAAGCGGAAGCGACCACCGAAGCACCGACGGAGCCGCCGACGGAGCCCACCACTGTCGAACCTACTACAACGGCTGCAACCTGGGAGGATCTGTCCGTTCAGGCAGCCAATCAGGCAAACCGGGGCGATCCTGCCAAGGCGGAAGCCTTATACCGTCAGGCCCTGGAACTGACCGACGAGCACCCCGAGCTCTGGCTCCGGGTCGCAGAGATGGCGGAGCGCCAGGAAAAGGAAGCAGAACGGCTGGAAGCGATCCTGGCCAGCGGCTTCGTTTCCGCGGAAGAAGCCGCCGCGAACACCGTCGGCGTCTGCGGCGAAACGGCCGTCTTCGTGTTGGACAACAAGGGGAATCTCACCATCCGCGGGACCGGTGCGGTTTACGAATTTTATTTCGGGAATTCCAGCTACCACAACAGCCACACGGAGCTCGGCCAGAAGCTCCGCTCCGCCGTCATTGAAGAAGGGATCGAAGAGCTGGGGTCCGGACTGTTCGACAGCTGCGGCAATCTCCGCAGCGTCACGCTGCCGGACAGTCTCCATACGATGCACGGCTCCGTCTTTGAGTACTGCCACTCGCTTCGTGAGATCGTGATCCCGGACAGCGTTCAGTCCTTCGGCGGCGACATGTTTATGGAATGCGATTCTCTCCGCAGCGTTCAATTGCCGGCTTCTCTGACGGAGATCCCCACCTATACGTTTTATAACTGCCGCAAGCTGGAAAGCGTCACGATCCCGGCCGGCGTCACGAAGATCGGCTACGTGGCGTTTGAACAGTGCTCCTCCCTGAAAGAGCTCGTGCTTCCGGAAGGTCTGACGACGATCGAGGATTATGCTTTCGAGGGCTGCTACGCTCTGGAAAAGATCAATCTCCCCGCCTCCATAACAAGCGTGGGCGAAAATATCTTCAGTCACGATACGGCGATGAAGGAGGTCTACGTGCCGGAAAACAGCAAGGTTTTCGCGCTGGAAAACGGGATCCTGACGGATTATGAAAAGACCACGATCATCGCAGTTCTGGCGGACGTCAGCGGCACGGTAACGCTGCCCGAAGGGATCACGGAAGTGCCCGAAGGGCTTTTCTATGACAAAAAGGGCCTGACCGAAGTGATCCTTCCCGCCTCTTTGCGCAAGATCTGCGCCGGCGCCTTCGACGACTGCTGCGATCTGGTCCAGCTCAACATCCCCGAAGGGGTGACCGAGATCAGCGATTACGCCTTCGACAGCTGCACGTCCCTGAAAAGCGTGAGCCTGCCTTCCACCTTAAAGAGCATCGGCTATCTGGCCTTCAATTTCTGCACCGCACTGGAAAAGATCGAGATCCCGGACAGCGTGACTAAGCTGGGAGAAAGAGCTTTCCAGAACTGCAAAAGCCTGACGGAGGTCCGCCTGCCGAAGACGCTCACGGAGATCCCGAAGGACTGCTTCGCTTACTGCGAGTCGCTGAAAAAAATCGAGCTTCCGGACGGGGTCAGCATCATCTGCTACGCCGCCTTCAACGCCTGCTTTAATCTGGAGGAGGTGATCTGGCCGGAAAGCTTAGGTATCATCGAGAGCTGGGCCTTCGGCTGGACCGCCCTTAAGGAAGTGACGCTCCCGGAGGGCGTTGCGGAGATCCAGAGCAACGTCTTCGGAAGTTCAAAACTGGAAAAGATCTGGTTGCCGAAGAGCCTGGAAGAACTGGATGATTACGTTTTTGAGGACGGCGTGGAGATCTTCTACGCCGGCAGCGAAGACGACTGGGACGATCTCTACGGCGACGGCCCGGCGAAGTATAAAGAAAGCTGCGTCATGCACTACAACGCGGACGGGATCGTCTTCAGTCCGCTGGATTACAGCCTGACGGAGAACTGGGCCTACTTCGAACTGGGCCCGGAAAAAGACGTGGACGTCTTTCTGATCTGCCCGACGGTGGACACCAAAAGCGAAACAAATTCTTTTGACCTGAACGATAAGCTGAAGGGCCGCTTCGTAAACGCCCTGGACATGGAAAAAGGCATCTACGAGGAGACCGGCAGGCTGTTTTCCCCGTATTACCGCCAGATGTCCATCAATGCCTACACGCTGCCGGCCGACGGGTATGAAAGGGCAAAGCAGATCGCTTATACGGATATCGCCGCCTCTTTCCGCTGGTATCTGGAAAACGAAAACGGGGGGCGCGGCCTGATCCTGGCCGGCTTTTCCCAGGGCGCGGAGATGTGTCTGGAGCTCTTAAAGGAGTTTTACGGCGGTGACAGCGCGGAGGCTGCCAAGCTGCGCGACGGCCTGATCACGGTCTATGCCCTCGGCTGGACGGTGACAAAGGAAATGACGGAAGCGTATCCGCAGATCGTTCCCGCCGCCGGCGAACTGGACGTCGGCACCGTCGTCAGCTTTGACTGCGAAAACGGGACCCTGACGGAGACCATCATTATTCCGGCCGGCGTTGCGGCGCTGTCCATCAATCCGTTAAACTGGAAGACCGACGGGACCAAGGCGGATAAATCCCTCAATCTTGGCGCGGTGATGTCGACCGGCGCGGAAGCGGTTCCCGCCCTTTGCGGCGCCTATATCGGTGCGCGCGGCGAGCTGATCGTCACGGACGTAAAAACGGAAGACTACCCGCCGGTACTGGATATCTTCCCGGAAGGCGCCTTCCATCTGTACGACTACATGTTTTTCTTTACCAATCTGAAGCAGAATATCGCGGACCGGACAGCGGCCTGGAAAGCCGCCCACTGATCCGGGCTGTTTCCGCTTCGATACTTACCGCTCTAGTTTTTCAAGCAGCAGCTCGTGCAGATCGGGCCGCTGCTTTTTTAAGCGCAGCGGTCGGCCTTCCGCGCTCAGAAAGCAGTGTTCGCTTTCGCCATCAAAGACAGGCCGGCCGTCTTCCTGCGTCATTTCATAGCGGAAGATCATGCGGATGCCGCTGTATTCCGTGAGGGATGCGCGGATGTGCAGCACATCGTCGAAGCGGCTGGTCCCCTTGTAATCGCCCCGGACGGCCGTCACGGCGGAGAGGATCCCCTCCCTTTCGAGCGCCGCCCAGTCAAGGCCCCAGCTTCTTAAGAGCTCCACCCGGGCCTCCTCCATAAAGCGGATATAGTTCGAATGATGGGTCAGGCCCATCTGATCCGTCTCGTAATATTTTACGCGGTGCACGTAGATAAAGTCTTCCATGACAGGTCTTCCTTCCTTTTTCTGCCCGGCTGCCGGGTCCTGCTTTCTACTCGATCCCGTGCTCCCGCGTGTCCAGCGTCTCCATCTTCAGCTTGGAATAGGCGAAGCGCTGCGTGCCGTAGAGGCTGTAATAGCCCGAAAGCACGAAGGACAGGGCGACCGTCACGGCAAAATACGACAGCCCCTGGCCGTGGAACATCTCCATGGCGATGAGGAGCGAAGCGACGGGGCAGTTCGTGGCGCCGGCAAACAGGGCGATCATGCCGCAGGCCGCGCTTAAGGAAACGGGCAGCCCCGTCAGGCTCCCGAAGAGCGCACCGAAGGCCGCCCCGATGCTTAAGGTCGGGACGATCTCGCCGCCCCGGAAGCCGCCGGCGACTGCGATCGCGGTAAATAAGAGCTTTAAGGCAAAGGCCGCCGGGATGACCTCCTCCCGCATGGCCTCGCCGATCAGCCCGGTCCCGGCGCCGGTATAGCGCTGGCCGCCGATCAGAAACGTCAGGCCGGCGAACAGAAGGCCCGCCGCCAGCACCCGCAGATAGGGATTCGGCAGCCGTTTTTTCGCCTGTTTTTCCGCACCGTGCAGCACCACGACCAGGATCACGGCCAAACCCGCACAGAGAAGCCCCAGCAGAATAGTCCAGAGCAGGTTTTTCCAGTCCATCTCCGGAACGGACAGAATGGTCCAGCTTTCCGCCTCCGCGCCCAGGAGCCGGCTGACGCCGGTCCCGATGAAGGCTGAAAAGACACAGGGGACCAGCGCCGCATAGTAAAACACGCCGACGCTGATGACCTCGATGCAGAAGACGGCCGCCGCGACCGGCGTGCCGAAGAGCGCCGCGAAGACCGCCGCCATGCCGCACATGATGGCGCTGCGGGCGTCCTTTTCATCCAATTTTAAGAGCTCGCCGAGCCTGGCGCCGAGCCAGCCGCCCAGCTGCAGCGCCGCACCTTCCCGTCCGACCGACGCGCCGCCCGCGTGGGACAGCACGGTCGAGACGAAGATCAGCGGGCCGGTCGGCTTCGTGACTAGATCGTTCGCGGAGATGGAGGCCAGGACCATATTGGTGCCGCGGTTTTTCTCCTCTCCGGTGATCCTGTACAGAAAAACGATGACCAGGCCGAAAAGCGGCAGCAGCCAGACCATCCACGGCTGTCCCGTACGAAGGCCCGTGACCCGGCGGATACACCAGCCGAAGGCCCCGCCGATGAGGCCGCCGGCCGCGCCGCAGATCAGGGCGAAGATCGTCCAGCAGATCAGGTACCGCGCGCCTTCCGCGATCGGATGTTTTTTCCAGTTTTTCAGCATAGTCGACTACTCTTTCCGGCCTTACGGCTCTTTCATCTTCCGCAATTCGGATATCGCCAGCGGGATCGACACGCTGACGGACAGCACGTCGGCCGCCGCCTGCGTGATCTCCACGCCGAACAGCCCGAACAGCTCCGGCAGGATCAGGATCAGCGGGATAAAGAACAGGCCGCTGCGGGCGGACGCGGTGACGGACGCCTTCACGCCCTTTCCCATGGACTGCAGCATCATATTGGTGATCACGATGGTGGCTAAAAACGGCAGGGCCATCGCCTGGTACCGGAGCGCCACGGCCCCGACGGCGATCACGTCCGGATCGTCGCGGAAAAAGCCGATGATCGACGGGGCAAAGCAAAGGCACAGCGCCGCCATCCCGATCAGGAAAACCGTTCCGTAACGCACGCAGAAGAAGTACCCTTCCCGCACGCGGTCCTTCTTGCCCGCGCCGTAGTTGAACGCGCAGACCGGCTGATAGCCCTGTCCGAAGCCGATCATGGCGCTGGAGACGAACATCATCACGCGGGTCGTCACGCTCATGCCGGCGATGGCCGCGTCCCCGTAGACGCGGCAGGCCCGGTTTAAGAGCACCGTTGCGATGGCCGCCAGCCCCTGGCGGAACAGCGCCGGGATGCCGCCGTTTATGATCTGGACCAGATAGTGCGCGTTCAGGCGCACGTTCAAGACTTTCAGGCGGATATTGGCCCCGCGGCGGCTGCCGATGAAAAGCACCGTGAAGCTGATCATCTGCCCGCAGATGGTGGCCAGCGCCGCGCCGGCGACCTTTAAGTCAAAGACAAAGATCAGAAGAGGATCCAGCCCGATATTGAGGACCGCGCCGCACATCAGGCCGACCATTGCGTAAACGGCGCTGCCCTGATAGCGCAGCTGATTGTTCAGGACGAACTGGGCCATCATGAACGGCGCGCCGATCGCGATGATCCGGAGATAACTGACGGTATCCGCGACCGTCGTGTCCAGGGCGCCTAAAAAGTAGGCGAGCGGCCGGACGAAGAGATTGATGGCCGCTGCCGTTACCGCACCGATGATAAAGGCCAGCGCCAGGCCGGTGGCCGCCATCTCCTCCGCTTCCTTCTGCTTTCCTGCACCTAACATGCGGGAAAGGAAGTTTCCCGAACCCTGGCCGCAGAAAAAGCCGAAAGCCTGGATCACCGCCATGGCGGAGAAACAAAGACCGACCGCGGCCGTCGCTTCCGTTGAGATCTTTCCGACAAAAAAGGTATCCGCCGCATTGTAGAGCGCCGTCACCAGCATGCTGAGGATGGTCGGGACCGACAGCCGCAGGATCAACTCCGGCACCGGCGTTTCCGTCAGTTTTTTATAGCGCGCCTTCGCGGCCTCGCTCATCGCCTGTTCATTCTTTTTGATTTCTTCCGGCATGGATGGTTCACCTTTCAGAAATGCGGCAGTTCTGTATATAAACGGTTTTATTCTTTCTTTTCACTGAGAACTTGTTTTTTTGCCGTCTTTTTCTCCTCCCAGTGCGGCAGAAGCCCGTGCAGGGTGACGGCGGCGATGACGATGGCGGAGCCTAAGATCGCGAGCGCGCTCATCTTTTCACCGCAGAAAATGGCGACGGGAATCGGATTGAAAATGGGTTCTATGGTCAGCAGGATGGAAGCCTCCACGGGATCGACGCGGTGGATGTTCCGGGCGAACAGCGCGTTGGCCAGGCCGTACTGGAAGACCGCCATGATCAGCAGCCAGACGATGTTTTTCGCGTCAAACGCCAGCTTCTCCGTGAAAAAGAACGGCAGGCAGATCAGAAAACTGAGAATATTGCTGAGAATGGCCGTATCTTCCGTATCGCAGTCCTGATCGTTCATGATGATGATCTGGCCGGCAAAGGTAAAGGCGCTCGCAAGCGCCAGCGCGTTGCCGAGGAGGCGCGTAAAGTCCAGGCTGTCCAGAAAGCTGATCGCGCAGCCCGCAAAGACGGCGAGCGTCAGCAGAAGTTCCGCCAGCCGTGCCTTCCGGTGACGGAACAGGACGGCAAAGACGAAGACCAGGACCGAGGCGGTGTACTGCAACACGATGGCGGTCCCTGCCGTGGTCAGCTTGATCGCCATCACGTAAAGGATGCCGGTGGCGCTCATCATGAAGGCGCCGAGCAGGTTTTTCTTCGTGAATTTCAGGCGCAGGTTCCGCTTGACGGTAAAAAGAATGATTAAAGAAATAAGGCTGCGGACCGCCACGATAGGCAGCGGTCCCCAGCTGATGGATTTCACGCACACGCCGGCCAGGCCCCAGAGCAGGGCCGTTATCAGGATCATCAGGCGGCCGGTGTTATGTTGTTTACTTTCTCGCGGCAACAGCCTTCACCTTCTCTGCGATATGCTCCGCGGTAAGTCCGAAACGTTTCTGCAGGTAGCTCTGCGGGCCGACTTCGCCGAATTCGTCCTCGACGGCGACCTGGCCGGCCGGGACCGGGCAGTTTTCCGCCAGCACTTCGAGCAGGGCGTCGTACAGACCGCCGTTTTTGTTGTGGTTTTCGGCCGCGACCAGGCAGCCGGTCTTCTTCACGGAGGCGATAACGGTCTTCTTGTCGATCGGCTTGATGGTGACCGGGTCGATGACCTCGATCTCGATGCCCTCTTCCGCTAACATCTTCGCCGCCTTCATGGCTTCGTGCAGCATGATGCCGCTTGCCACGACGGTGCAGTCCTTTCCTTCGCGGACGACGACGGCCTTTCCGACCGTAAAGTGCGTGCCGGGCTCATAGACCTTCGCCAGATCCTTGCGGCCGACGCGGATATATTTGACGCCGGGCAGGTCCTTGCTCTGCCGCAGCACGTCTTCCAGCTGCACCATGTCCGTCGGGTCAAAAATGATGGCTGTGGGGATGGTCCGGTACAGGGCGACGTCCTCAAAAGGCATGTGCGTGCCGCCGTTTAAGGCCGCCGTCACGCCGGGATCGGTGCCGAGCACGGTGATATCGTTCTTCGCATAGGCGCCGCTTAAAAAGACCTGGTCAAAGACGCGGCGGGAGGCGAAGGGGCCGAAGGTATGCAGCAGCGGCTTGAAGCCGGAGGCCGCCAGACCGCAGGCGACGCCGACCATGTTGGCTTCGGCGATGCCGCACTCGACCGCCCGGTCGGGGTTGGCCTTGCCCCACTTTAAGGTGCCGATGCAGCTCATTAAGTCCGCATCCAGATAGATGAAATCGGGGTCTTCCGCCGCCAGACGCGGGATCAGACTGCCGAGGAGGCTCTTCGCCTGCGTCGGATCCATGCTTCCGTCATAAATGATCTTCATCACGCTTCCTCCTCCCATTTCGCGATCTCGGCCTTCAGCCCGGCCGTCCAGCGCTCGAACTGATCGTCGCTGACGGGGATGCTGTGGTTCATCTCGGTCTCTTCGACTTCCTTGACGCCGGCGCCCTTGACGTTGTCCATGACGATGGCATAAGGCTTGTCGCCGCCCTCCCGGGTCTTTTCGAGAGCTGCCGCAAGTTCTTCCACGTCGTTGCCGTTCACGACCTGCGTGTCAAAGCCGAAAGCGTTTAACTTTGCGGCGTAGTCGCCCATCGGCAGGATCTCGTCCACCCGGCCGTCCAGCTGCTTCTTGTTCCAGTCCAGAAGCACGACCAGATTGGAGAGCTTCTTGGCGGAAGCGAAAGCGAAGGCTTCCCAGACCTGGCCTTCGTCGCACTCGCCGTCGCCGACGATGAGGAAGGTCCGGCAGTCACGCCCCTTCAGGCGGTCGCCGAGCGCCATGCCGCAGGCGAGAGAAGTGCCCTGACCCAGGGAACCGGTGGTCATATCCACGCCGGGGGTCAGATTGCGGTCCGTGTGGCTCGGCAGATGGGTGCCGGGCTTGTTCAGGGTCGTTAATTCCTCATAGGAGAAGTAGCCCTGTACGGCCAGCGCGCCGTATACGCCGGGGCCGGCATGGCCCTTGGAGGTGACCAGTTTGTCGCGCTCCGGCCATTTCGGGTTCTTCGGATCGGTCTTCATTTCACGTCCGAACAGGACAGCCAGCGCGTCGCAGATGCTAAGGGAGCCGCCGACGTGGCCGCTGCCCAGGGAGTGGATGGCGGTCAGAGCCGCGATCCGGATCTCGGCGGCCTTGATTTTTAAGGCCGCAGCTTCTTTCTTGTCCAAGATGGCACCTTCTTTCCTATACGTAATTTTTTATTTCTCTTCCGGCAGTTCGGGTTCTTCGTCGCCTTCCTTGTTGGTGGTATCGCCCTGGCGGACCTTCGCGATGCCGGCGACCTTGACGCCTTTCTGCATATTGATCAGCTTGACGCCGCTTGTGATGCGGCCCAGGCGGCTGATGGAGGCGATCGCCATGCGGATGATGATGCCCTCCGTCGTGATCAGCATCAGCTCCTGCTCCTTGTGGACGGCCTTCGCGCCGACCACGTCGCCGGTCTTGTTGTTGATCTTGTAGCACTTGACGCCCTTGCCGCCGCGGTTCTGCGGGCTGAACTCGTTCATGTCGGTGCGCTTGCCCAGACCCAGCTCGGAAATGATCAGCATATCCTCGCCCTGGCTGGCCAGCTGCATGGAAACGACCTCGTCGCCCTCGTCCAGCTTCATGCCGATGACGCCCATCGACACGCGGCCCGTTACGCGCACGTCCGTCTCATGGAAGCGGATGCACTGGCCCAGCTTCGTGACCAGCAGCACGTCGTCCGAATCCGTGGAGATCTTGACCTCGATCAGCTCGTCATCTTCCTTCAGGTTGATGGCGGCCAGGCCGTTCGAGCGCACGTTCTGGTACTCGGTGACGGAGGATTTCTTGACGATGCCGCTCCGCGTCGCCATGATGAAGTACTTGTCCTCTTCATAGGCCTTGATCGGGATGATGGCCGTGATCTTCTCGTCTGCGCCCAGCTGCAGCAGGTTCACGATCGCCACGCCGCGGCTCACGCGGGAGGCTTCGGGGATGTTGTAGGCCTTCAGGCGGTAGGTCTTGCCCTTGTTCGTAAAGAACATGATGTAGTGGTGCGTCGTGGTCATGAAGAGCTCGTCAATGTAGTCCTCTTCCAGCGTCTTCATGCCGGTGACGCCCCGCCCGCCGCGGTTCTGGCTGCGGAAGTTGGAGATGCTCATCCGCTTGATGTAGCCTAAGGATGTCATGGCGATGACCACCGGCTCGTCGGGGATGGTATCCTCATCGGTCAGCTCGTCGGCGTCCGCGCCGATCTGCGTGCGGCGTTCGTCGCCGAACTTCTCCGCCGTGATCAGCAGCTCTTCCTTGATGACGCCCAGCAGCAGCCGCTCGTCGGCCAGGATGGCGCGCCATTCCGCGATTTTTTCCTGCAGGTCCGCATATTCAGCCTCCAGCTTTTCCCGTTCCAGACCGGTCAGGGCCCGCAGACGCATATCCACGATGGCCTGCGCCTGCACGTCAGTCAGGCCGAAGCGCTTCATCAGGCCTTCCTTGGCCAGCTGCACGGTCCTTGCGCCGCGCACGATACGGATGACTTCGTCGATATTGTCCAGAGCGATGAGCAGGCCTTCGATGATGTGCGCCCGTTCTTCGGCCTTGTTCAGGTCGTATTTCGTCCGGCGGGTGACCACTTCTTCCTGATGGTCCAGGTAGGCGTGCAGGACCTGTTCCAGGTTCATGACCTTGGGCTGGCCCTTGTCGAGCGCCAGCATGATGACGCCGTAGGTGGTCAGAAGCTCGGTGTGCTTGTAGATCTGGTTCAGGACCAGGTTCGGGTTGGCGTCACGCCTAAGCTCCACGCAGAGGCGGATGCCGTCCTTGTTGGATTCGTTGCGAAGCTCGGAGATGCCGTCGATCTTTTTTTCCTTGACCAGGTCCGCGATATCCTTTAGGGCCTTTTCCGGGTTCACCTCGTAAGGCGGCTCGGTAAAGACGATGCGGTGCTTGCCGTTCTGCATCGGTTCGATGGTCGAAACCGCCTGGATGCGGATCTTGCCGCGCCCGGTGCGGTAGGCTTCTTCGATACCCTGCCGGCCCAGGATCACGGCGCCGGTCGGGAAATCCGGCCCCTTGATAACTTCCATCAGCTCATCGACCGTCGTGTCGCGGTTTTCGCGCACGCGGTTGTCGATCATCATCACGACGCCGTTCACGACCTCGCGTAGGTTGTGCGGCGGGATGTTCGTCGCCATGCCGACCGCGATGCCCGTGCCGCCGTTGACTAAAAGGTTCGGGAAGCGGGCCGGCAGAACGGAAGGCTCGCGCTCGGTGCCGTCGAAGTTGTCCTCAAAGTCCACCGTGTCCTTATTGAGATCCGCCACCATTTCCATGGAGATCTTGGACATGCGGGCCTCGGTGTAACGGGATGCCGCGGGGCCGTCGCCGTCGATGGAGCCGAAGTTGCCGTGGCCGTCCACGAGCGGATAGCGCATGGACCAGGGCTGGGCCATGTTGACCATGGCCATGTAGATGGAGGAATCGCCGTGGGGGTGATATTTACCCATCGTATCGCCGACGATACGCGCGCTTTTTCTGTGCGGCTTGTCGGGTCCGTTGTTCAGTTCGGTCATGGAGTAGAGGATGCGGCGCTGCACCGGCTTTAAGCCGTCGCGCACGTCCGGCAGGGCTCTCGCCACGATAACGCTCATCGCGTAATCGATGTAGAACTCCTCCATGGTCTTTTTCAGATCGACGTCATGGATACGGTCAAAATCGAAGATCGTATTGTCGATATTGTCGTTTTTCGTCTTTTTCGCCATACTCTCTCCCCTACACGTCCAGATTCTTCACGAATTTCGCGTTGGTTTCTATAAATTCGCGCCGCGGTTCCACCTTGTCGCCCATCAGGATGTTGAAGGTGACGTCCACCAGCGAGGCGGTTTCTTCGTCGATGCTGACCTTGCGCAGGATCCGTCTCGCCGGGTCCATGGTGGTCTCCCAAAGCTGCTCAGCATCCATCTCGCCCAGGCCTTTGTAGCGCTGGATGCGGGCGCCGTCCGCGCCGACCTCGGCCATAAGCCTCTTCTGCTCGTCCTCGCTGTAGGTGTACCAGGTCTTCTTGTTCTTTTCGACCTTGTACAGCGGCGGCTGCGCCAGATAGACGTGTCCCTGATAGATCAGCTCCGGCATGAAGCGGTAGAGGAAGGTCAGCATCAGGGTCCCGATATGCGCGCCGTCCACGTCCGCATCCGTCATGATGATGATCTTGTCGTAGCGGAGCTTTTCGATATCGAAGTTGCTTAAGATTCCTGTGCCGAAGGCGGTGATCATGGTCTTGATCTCCGCGTTCGCGTAGATCTTATCTTCCCGGGCCTTTTCCACGTTCAGGATCTTGCCCCGGAGCGGCAGGATGGCCTGGATCTCGCGGTTTCGGGCGGTCTTGGCGCTGCCGCCGGCGGAGTCGCCCTCCACGATGAAGATCTCGCACTGTTTCGGATCCTTGGAAGAGCAGTCCGCGAGCTTGCCGGGCAGGCCGAAGGAATCCAGCGCGCTCTTGCGGGTCCGCTCACGGGCCTGGCGGGCATTTTCACGGGCCTTCTGGGCCAGCATTGCCTTGTCGCAGATGGCTTTCGCCACGATGGGATTCTGCTCCAGGAAGTAGACCAGCTTTTCGCCGACGATAGATTCCACCGCGGTACGGGCTTCGGAGTTGCCCAGCTTCTGCTTGGTCTGGCCTTCGAACTGCGGATCCTCGATCTTGATGGAGATGACGGCAGTCAGGCCTTCGCGGATGTCGTCGCCGGTCAGGTTCGGCGCGCTGTCCTTTAGGAGCTTGTTCTTGCGGGCGTAGTCGTTGAAGCACTTCGTGGTCGCGTTCTTGAAGCCGGTCAGATGCATGCCGCCCTCGGGCGTGATGATGTTGTTGACGAAGCTTAAGGTATTCTCGCTGTAGCCGTCGTTGTGCTGGAAGGCGACCTCCACGTACACGCCGTTTAAGGTCCCGTCGATATAAATGACCTTGTCGTACAGGGCGTTATTGTTTTTATTCAGGAACGTGACGAATTCCTGGATGCCGCCCTCGTAGTGATAGCTCTTCTCCTTCACTTCCTCGCCGCGCTTGTCACGGATCGTGATGTGCAGGGCCTTGGTCAGGAAAGCCGTCTCCCTGAGGCGGGTGCGCAGCCGGTCATAATCGTACTCTGTTTCCTCGAAGATGGTCGCGTCCGGCTTAAAGGTGACCGTCGTGCCGGTCTGGGACTTCTTGCAGGTCCCGATAGGGGTCAGGGGCGTCGCCACGTGCCCGCCGTTCTCATAGCGCTGCTTGTAGACCACGCCGTCCTGGCGGATCACGACCTCCAGCCACTCGGATAAGGCGTTGACGACCGAAGCGCCCACGCCGTGCAGACCGCCGGAGACCTTGTAGCCCCCGCCGCCGAACTTGCCGCCCGCGTGCAGGATCGTAAAGACGACCTCCACCGCCGGGATGCCGGCCTTCGGATGGATGCCGACCGGGATGCCGCGCCCGTTGTCGATGACGGTCACGGAACCGTCCTTGTTCAGCTCCACCTGAATATCGTCACAGAAGCCGGCCAGTGCTTCATCCACCGCGTTGTCCACGATCTCGTAGACCAGATGGTGCAGGCCGGCGGTGGAAGTGGTGCCGATATACATACCGGGACGCTTCCGGACGGCCTCCAGACCCTCCAGGATCTGGATCTGATCTGCGGTATATTCCTGCAGCCCCTCCTGTTTGTTTTCCAAATCACTCATTCTTTTTCTACCTCCGTCAGGCTGCCTCCGGCAACCCGCCACTTTTTATCTACGTCGACGCGGCGCTCCACAAAATCATCCATGCCCGTGCAGGTCAGCAGCGTCTGAATATCTTTGATGCTCTTCAGAAGCTTGTCCTGCCGTTTTTCATCCAGCTCCGAAAGGACGTCGTCCAGGAGCAGGACCGGCGCCTCGCCGATCTTTCTCTTTACCAGTTCTATTTCCGCCAGTTTTAAGGACAGGGCGGTGGTCCTCTGCTGGCCCTGCGAGCCGAAATGCTTCACGCTGACGCTGTCGATTGCAAAGTCTATCTCGTCGCGGTGCGGGCCGCTGCCGGTCGAGCCGGCCGCAAGATCCCGGTCCCTGGTCAGAAATAGGTTTTCCGCCATCTTCCCTTCCTCCGCACCGGGCTCATAGCTGATTTTTAAGTCTTCTTTTCCTTCCGTGATCTCCCGGTGGATGGGCGCCGCGATACCGGCCAGTTCCTCCAGGAAGGCTCTCCTCTCCTTCATCAGCTGCTCGCCGGCTTCCGCCAGCTTTTCGTCGTAAATATCCAGCAGCTTCCGAAGATCGGGCTTTTCCCGGACTTCCTTGAGCAAGGCGTTCCGCTGCATCAGGGTCCTTTTGTACTCGACCAGAAAGCGGGTATACAGGGGACTTAACTGGCAGAGCTCCACGTTCAGGAAGGTCCGGCGCTCCACGGGCGCGCTTTTGATGATCTTCAGGTCTTCCGGTGAGAAAAATACGACGTGGAGCTGTCCCAGAAGCTCCGAGACCCTGCTTAACGCAACGCCGCCTACGGCGGCTTCCTTGCCTTTGCTGCGGCTGATATGATAGTCCAGCCGCGTCGTAACGCCCCTTTTTTCCACAAAAAGCCTTACGTGCGCTTCCTCTTCGCCGAAAGCAATGATCTCCCGGTCCTTGCTGCTGCGGTGGGATGAGGTCGTAGCGCAGGCATATATGGCTTCGAGTAAATTGGTTTTTCCCTGGGCGTTGTCCCCGAAAAACAGATTCGTTCCGGGGGAAAGATCCAGCTGAAGTGATCCGTAGTTCCGGTAGTTTTTCAGTTCAACGGATCTTACCTGCATGTGAGCGTTACACTCTTTCCTTCCATTTCTATGAGATCGCCGGGCACGCACTTCCGTCCGCGTCTGGTATCGACTTCGCCGTTGACCTTCACTTCTCCGTTCTGGATCCGTTCCTTCGCCTCGGCGCCGTTCTCCACCAAGCCCGCCAGTTTCAGGGCCTGCCCCAGCTTGATAAAACCGTCTCTGATCGCAACTTCCATACTTTTTTCTTTTTCCACCCCTGACGCTGCTTCCTGCGGCATACCGCGTTCTTTCCGCCGCGCTTCATACCGAGCTTTTTATTTGCGCCTCATTCTTTCCGCCTCGCTGCCTCGATAAAACTTTTGAGAACGCGTGCCCTGCTATGCAGGCCCCGCTACCTCTCAGCCCGCTTCGGCGACCTTCCTGAATGCAAGATGAGCAGTCAGGTCGCCTCAAGGAGCGTTCGAAAAGTTTATTCGGACGCGAGGCGTAAAATAAATCTTACCTCGTCACGAAATTCACCGGCAGGATCAGGTAGATGTAGGTGCCCTCCTCGTCGCGGATAAAGCCCGGCGCCCGGGAATTCGTCAGATACAGCGTCACCTTCTCATCGCTGATGGCCCGCAGCGCATCGATCAGGAAACGCGGATTGAAGCCGATCATCAGATTGCTTCCTTCCTTCTCCACTTCCATCTCCTCCTTCATCGATCCGATGATCGAAGTCAGGCTCAGCGTCACGCTGCCGTTCTTGATGTTCAGGATCAGCGGCTTCTTATCCGACTCGCGCACCAGGATCACCGAACGTTCGATGCAGTTTAAGAGGCGCTTGCGGTTGAAGACCAGTTTCGTCTCGTAATTGTCCGTGATCATCTGGTCGATGCGGAAATATTCGCCTTCTATCAGGCGGCTCACCACGGTCGTTCCCTCAAACGCGAACAGGATGTGGTTCTTTCCGATATAGATGTTCACCATCTTCGTGGCATCGCCCGTGATGATGCGGCTTAAATCGTTCAGCGTCTTGCCCGGAACGATGACCGAAACGGGGTTTACCGCCTCGTGATTGTTCATCACGCTGTAGCGGATCGCGATCCGGTGCCCGTCCAGCGCGGCGACCCGGAGCGTATTCCCCTTGATCTCGAAAAGCTCGCCGGTCATCATCTTGTTGTTTTCATTCGCCGCGATCGAGAAGATGGTCTGCTCGATGATCTCCTTTAAGGTAAGCTGCGAGATCACGACCGGGATTCCCTTGTTGATGGAAGGCATGCCGATGAAATCGTCCCCGTTTTTGCCGGACATCGTGAAATACGCGTCCGCAGAGGTGATCTCCACCTGCAGATTGCTGTCCACCTTAATGTGGATCTCCTCCTCCGGCAGATTGCGGATAATATCGGAAAACAGCTTGGCGTCCAGCGCGACGGTCCCTTCGGAAATGATGGTGCCGCCGGTCTCCGAACGGATGGCCATCTCCATATCGTTTGCCATCAGCGTAACGATGCCGTTCTTCGCTTCCAGCAGCAGGCATTCCAGGATCGGAAGGGAGGTGCGGGTCGGCACAGCCTTCAGGGTCGTGTTGATCGCCTGCATCAGTTTCGATTTCGAGAAGAAAAGGTCTAACATAACAACTCCTTTTTATGGTGACGTAGTATTTATAGTTATAAGGGCTGTAGAATTGTTGAAAGCCCGTTTTTTCCCAGCAGCCGTCCCGTTTTTCGCCTTGGATAAGGCAGTTGAGGAGCCTTTGAAAGGCCGGGGATAAGGGTCTGTTTTTCCACTGCCCCGGAAGGGGGCTGAAAAGCCTTGAAATTTATCCGCCTCTTTTCCACGGGAAACGGTGGATATCAGGGTTTGATCTTCTTGCGCAGGACCTCCATGACGCTGCGCAGGGATTCGTCCGTCTGCAGCTGCTCTTCGATCTTCCGCTTGCCGTACAGAACGGTGGTATGATCCCTTCCGCCCAGAAACTGGCCGATGTATTTGAGCGGGGTCTGGGTCAGATCCTTGGCCAGGTACATTACGATCTGGCGCGGGAAGACGATCTCGGCGTCCTTTTTCTTGGAAATGATGTCCGCCGTCCGGATGCCGAAGTGGTCGGAAACAACCTCTAATATATAAGGAAGCGTGATCTCGCGCGGCGCGTCCGGATTGATTTGGTCGCGCAGGGCTTCCTCGGCCAGCTCCAGCGTGATGGGCCGCACCGTGACGCGGGATAAGGCGACGATCTTGGTCAGGGCGCCCTCCAGCTCCCGGATATTGGATTTGATATTGCTGGCGATGTACTTGACGACTTCGTTGTCGATGTTGTAGCCGGCGATCTCCTCTTTTTTGCGCAGGATCGCCATGCGGGTCTCAAAATCCGGCAGGCCGATATCCGCGGTGAGGCCCTGTTCGAAGCGGGTGCGGAGCCGCTCCTCCAGGTCGTCGATCTCCTTCGGCACGCGGTCACTGGTGATCACGATCTGCTTGTTCTTTTCATACAGGGCGTTGAAGGTATGGAAAAGCTCTTCCTGCATGCCGAACTTTTTGGAAATGAACTGGATGTCGTCGATCAGCAGCACGTCCACGAAGCGGTATTTCTCGCGGAAATCCGTCATGGTCGTGTTGTTCTTGTTGGCGAGCGCGTCCACGTAGTCGTTCAGGAACTTTTCGCAGGTCACGTAAAGGACGCGGGCGTTCGGCCTTTCCTTTAAGATAAAGTGGGCGATGGACTGCATCAGGTGGGTCTTGCCCAGGCCGGCGCCGCCGTAGATATACAGCGGATTGTAGATCTCGCCGGGCGCCTCCGCCACGGCCAGGGAGGCGGCGTGCGCCAGCTTGTTGTTCTGGCCCACGACGAAGGAATCAAAGGTGTAGCGAGAGTTCAGATTGGCGATGCTGAATTCCCGGCGGGACACGGAGGGATCGTCCTCGCGGTCCTCCTCCCGCGTGGTGACGAATTTCAGCGTACAGCTGACGCCGGTGATCTCCTCCACGGCATAGCGCAGGAAAAAGGCATAGCGGGTCTCCACGAAGGACGCGGCATGGCTGTCCCCCGGAAAATAGATCGTCAGAACGTTTTTATTGCTTAAGGAAACCGGAATCAGCGGCAGGATCCAGGTCCGGTAGCTGACGTCCGTCAGGCCTCTGTCCTCCCGTACTTTTTCCAGAATATCGTCCCATTTACTCTTAATTAATGTAAACATAGCATACCTCACCGTATAAGGGCAAAATCCGACTTATACAACTGTAATATAGCAAAAAAGGCCTGAAAATTCAAGAAGAAAATGATCCGGAAGGTGGAAATAATCAATCTGAACAGGTCAAATGTGGAATATTTCGGGCAGGTTTTTCACATTCCGCGGCAGTTATACACTGCCAAAAGAACAGTCATCCACAATTCCGGAAACGCTAAAGCCTCAAAAAATGCGGAAATACGGGAAAATTTAAATAATTATCCACTTTGTCAACAGCGCCGGAAAACGGAAAGGTGTATAGAAAAAGGGATGTGCATCTATCCACAAAATATCCCCATTTTTCCCTCATTTTGGGGATATTGACTTTTTTCGGGCGCCGGAGGACGCCGTGAAAAAAGTGCTTGACGGAGAAGAAACTTTTCCTTATAATACCTACTGCGTTTTACTAAAAAACGAGGAGGTAAGTTGCCATGAAAATGACGTTTCAGCCCAAGAGAGTCTCTGATAAAAGAGTCCACGGTTTCCGGGCGAGAATGAAAACGGCCAGCGGCAGAAAAGTATTATCCGCCCGCAGAGCAAAAGGCAGAAAAGCTATTTCGTTTTAGGCCGCGCTAAGTGGTCTATTTTTTACGGAAATGGGCGCTTTTAAGCCAATGGAGACGCTGAAGAAAACAGCGGAGTTTGCCGAAGTCTATGAAAAAGGAAAGGCTTACGGCTCGAAACTCCTGGTCCTGTATGTTTTGAATCCGGAAAAGGACCGGGAAGAAGGCCGATTGGGAATATCGGTCAGCAAAAAGGTCGGCAACAGCGTGGTGAGACACCGCCTCCGCCGGCTGATAAAGGAAAGCTTCCGCCTTCAGAAATCGAAATGGGCAGCAAGGGATTACGTTGTGGTTGCCCGAAAGGAAGCCGCCGGGAAGAGTTATGCGGAAATCGAAGAAACGCTCTTCTGTCTCGGCAACAGATCGAACAGTTTGGCTAAGGGTGAGAACCGATGAAACGCTTGCTGATGTCTCTTGTGCGATTCTATCAGAAAAGGATCTCGCCCTTAAAACCCTCCGGAACCTGCAAGTATATTCCGACCTGTTCCCAGTACGCGCTGGAGGCGCTGGAACGGCACGGAGCTTTAAAAGGAAGTATTCTGGCAATCTGGAGAGTATTGCGCTGCAATCCCTTTTCGGAAGGGGGATATGATCCCGTCCCTGAAGTATGGCCGAAAAAAAGGTAAGCGCTGGAGGAAAAAATGTATTATCTATTGTTAAGTACAGCGGAGACGGCGACGAGATCCACGAAATTCTTCTATGAAGACTGGATCATCGTAAAGCCTTTTATCTGGCTGTTCAGTCAGTGCATGAACGGTATCATGTTCGTACTGGACAAGGTCGGCATTTACAATATTGCCCTCTGTATCGTTCTTTTCACCATTCTGACCAAGTTCCTGCTGCTGCCCATGACCGTCAAGCAGCAGAAAACCATGCGGATCCAGAGCATCATGAATCCGGAGATCCAGGCCCTGCAGAAAAAGTACGCCGGCAAGACGGACACCCTCTCCCGCCAGAAAATGATGGAGGAGCAGCAGGCGATCCAGCAGAAATACGGCGTATCCATGTTCGGCGGCTGCCTGCCGACCCTGATCCAGATGCCGATCCTCTTCGCCCTGTACCCGGTCATCTACCGTATGGAAGAATACGTTAAGTATCTGGGTACGCTGGAAAGCAAGCTGAGCGCCGAGCAGTATACCCGCATGTGGCAGCTCTTCGACCTGAATCTGAAGGATGCGCCGAAACAGGCGGCGGGCTTCCCGCTCTCCTGGTCCGTCCTGATCCCGCTTCTGGTCGCCGGCTCGCAGTACCTGCAGACCAAGCTGATGACGTCACGTCAGCAGACGAACAACAACAGCGACAATCCGATGGGCAGCTCCATGAAGATGATGAATATCATCATGCCGCTCATGCTCGGCTTCATGGCGATCTCCTTCCCTGCTTTCCTGGGCCTGTACTGGCTGGTGCAGTCCCTGGTCATGCTGGTGCAGCAGATCATGATCAACAAGGCGCTGGATAAGAAGACGAACGAGGAACTGATCAAAGAAAACATAGAAAAAGCCAATAAAAAGCGCGCCCGCAAGGGTCAGCCGCCGATCTCGGACAAGGCCAGCATCTCGACCCGCAATCTGGACCGCCTGAACGCACGCGGCCAGGATCTGACGTCGCAGGAAGAAAAAGAAGCCAAAATGAAGGCGGCAACGGAATATTATCAGAGCCGCTCGGCCGCGCCGGGTTCCCTGGCAGCCAAGGCCAACATGGTCCGGGATTACAACGAAAGGAACAAAAAGTAAGAAAAACCTATGAAACAGGAAATCTTTAACGGAAAAACGGTGGATGACGCCATCAATAAAGCGATCATGGAGCTTCGGGTGTCCAGCGATCAGCTCGGCTACGAAGTGATAGACAAAGGTTCCAACGGGATTTTAGGCATCGGCGCCCGTCCGGCGACGATCAAGGCCTGGGCGCTGGCGCAGGGCGCGGAGGATATCGCCCGGGAGTTTTTAACCAACGTTTTTGAAACCATGGGCCTGGAAGTGGACGTGATCTCCGAATACAACGAGGAGGAACGGACCATTTCCCTGGATCTGCAGGGCGAAAACATGGGCATCCTGATCGGCAAACGCGGCCAGACGCTGGATTCCCTTCAGTATCTGACCAGCCTGGTGGTCAACAAAGGCAGCGAGGAATACATCCGCGTGAAGCTGGATATCGAGAACTACCGCGAAAGACGCGAGGATTCGCTGGAAAATCTGGCCCGCAGCTGTGCGGCCAAGGTCAAAAAGACCAGACGGCCCGTGGTGCTGGAGCCGATGAACCCCTACGAGCGCCGGATCATCCATTCCTGCCTGCAGAACGACCGGAACGTGGTGACCTCCAGCGAGGGCGAGGAACCTTACCGGCACGTCGTCATTTCCTTAAAGCGCTACAACAAGGACAAGAAAACCGAAAAAGCGCCGGAGGAGGAGTAAGATACCGGAAAAGCGGGGCGCTTCGCCCCGCTTTTTTGAAGGAGTTTCTATGGAATTCGATACTATTGCCGCGATCTCTACGGGCCTGGTGCCCGGCGGGATCGGGATCGTTCGGGTCAGCGGGCCCCGGGCTGTCGCGGTCTGCGAGCCGCTGGTCAGGCTCCGGAAGGGAGCGTTAAGCGGGTCAGCGGCCAATCATTTATATTACGGAAAGATCACGGACGGGGAAACGGTGCTGGACGAGGCGCTGATCGCTGTCTTAAAGGCGCCGCACAGCTATACGGCGGAGGATACGGTGGAGCTGCAGTGCCACGGCGGCCCCTACGTCTTAAACCGGGTGCTGGAGGCGGTCTTAAAAGCCGGCGCCAGACTGGCGGAGCCGGGCGAGTTTACCAAACGGGCCTTCTTAAACGGCCGTCTGGACTTAAGCGAAGCCGAAGCCGTGATGGATCTGATCTCCTCTCACACCGAGCTGGCCCGCGAGACCGCCTTAAAGCAGCTGCAGGGCGCGCATTCCGAAAAGATCCGCGCCATGCGGGCGGTAATACTGGAGAAAACGGCCTATCTGGAGGCGGCGCTGGACGACCCGGAGCACTATGAGCTGGAAGGCTTTGCCGACGAGGTCTCTTCTGCGGCAAAAGCGCTGCGGGATGAGATCCAGGGGATGCTGCGCCTGGCCGATAACGGCAGGCTTCTGACCGAGGGCGTCAGGACCGCTATCATCGGCTGCCCGAACGTGGGCAAATCTTCTCTTCTCAACCGGCTTTTAGGCTTCGAGCGGGCGATCGTGACGCAGATCCCGGGTACGACGCGGGATACGATCGAGGAAAGCGTCCGCTTCGGGGACCTGGTTCTCAGGCTGTCGGATACCGCCGGGATCCGGGAAAGCGAGGACACCGTGGAGCGCATCGGGATCGGCCGCGCCCGGGAAGCCATCCGGGAGGCGGAGCTGATCCTGCTGTTAACGGACGGATCAAAGCCGTTTTCGAAAGACGACGAGGCACTGCTGGCTCTCTGCGGGGGCAAAAAGTGCCTGCTTCTGCTCAATAAGGCGGATCTGGGGCTGGCGGAAACGCCGGAAAGCCTCGAAAAACGTCTGAAACTGCCCTGCTTTGCGGTTTCGGCCTTAAGCGGCAGCGGCCTGGACGCGGTCCTGGAAAAGATACGGGAACTCTTCTGTCTCTCCGAGATCCGCCAGCAGCCGCTGATCGTGACGAATATAAGGCACAAGGAGCTGCTGCGGCAGGCGGAGCGCTCGCTCTCGTGCGTGCTTGACACGGTCGAAGCCGGCGCGCCGGAGGATCTTCTGACCATCGATCTGATGGACGCCTACCGCGCGCTGGGACAGATCCTGGGCGAAGAGGTCGAGGAAGACCTGATCAACGAGATCTTCGGAAAGTTCTGCATGGGGAAATAAACGATGCCGACGGGAAAGAAAATCGAAAACACGGAAAAAGCGGACGTTCTGGTGGTCGGCGCGGGCCATGCGGGCTGCGAGGCGGCGCTGGCGGCAGCCAGGCTCGGCTGCGAAACGGTCCTTTTCACGGTCAGCGTGGATTCCATCGCCATGATGCCCTGCAATCCGAATATCGGCGGCACCTCCAAGGGCCATCTGGTCCGGGAGGTAGATGCCTTAGGCGGTGAAATGGGCCGCAACATCGATAAAAGCTACATTCAGAGCAAGATGCTGAACGAGTCCAAGGGCCCGGCGGTCCATTCCCTGCGCGCGCAGGCGGACAAGCGGGACTATTCCCAGAAAATGCGGGAAACGCTGGAAAAAACCGAGCACTTAAGGATCCGGCAGGCCGAGGTCGCAAAGATCCTCGTGGAGGACGGAAAGATCATCGGGGCGGAAACGGTCAGCGGCAAGAAATATTTGGCGCCGGCCGTGATCCTCTGCACGGGCACCTACCTAAACGCCCGCTGCGTGTACGGCGAAGTCAGCGAGGAAACCGGTCCGAACGGTTTAAAGCGGGCTACGCATCTCTCTGACTCCCTGCGCGAAAACGGCTTGAAGCTTTTGCGCTTCAAGACCGGGACGCCGGCCCGGATCGACGGGCGGACCGTGGATCTGTCCAAAATGGAGGAACAGAAAGGCGACGAAACGATCACGCCCTTCTCTTTCGAAAATAAAGAAAACGAAATAAAAAAGCAACAAATAAGCTGCTATTTGACTTATACAAACGAAAATACCCATAGAATAATAAGAGACAATATCGACCGCAGCCCTCTTTATTCGGGTGCGATCCGGGGAACGGGACCCCGCTACTGCCCTTCTATCGAGGACAAGGTGATGAAATTTCCGGATAAGGACCGGCATCAGCTCTTCATTGAGCCGGAAGGTCTTTACACGCACGAGCTGTATATTTCCGGGATGTCCAGCTCCCTGCCGGAGGACGTGCAGGAAGCCATGATCCGTACGGTGCCCGGCCTTGAGCAGGCCGTGATCGTCCGCAACGCCTACGCGATCATGTACGACTGCCTGGATCCGATGCAGCTGAAGGCCTCGCTGGAATGCAAGTTCATCCGGGGCCTGTTCAGCGCCGGCCAGAGCAACGGCAGTTCCGGCTATGAGGAGGCCGCCGCCCAGGGCTTGATCGCCGGCATCAATGCGGCGCGTATGGTCCATGGGCAGGAAGCGGTTGTCTTAAAGCGCTCGGAAGCCTATATCGGCGTGCTGATCGACGACCTGGTGACCAAGGAAAACACGGAACCCTACCGGATGATGACCTCCCGGGCCGAATACCGTCTTCTGCTGCGCCAGGACAACGCGGATCTGCGCCTGACGGAGCTGGGCCACGAGATCGGCCTCATCAGCGAGGAACGCTACCGGAAGCTGCTGGCGAAAAAGGACGCGATCGCGGCGGAGATCCGCCGCACGGAGCATACGGTGATCGCGCCGATGGAAAATGTACAGGCGCTGCTCTCCTCACACTTCAGCACGCCCTTAAAGTCCGGGATCACGCTGGCGGAGCTGATCCGCCGTCCGGAGCTGGGCTATCAGATCCTGGCGCCAGTCGATCCCGAACGGCCGGAACTTTCGGAGGATATCTGCGAGCAGGTCGAGATCTCGCTGAAATACGAAGGCTATATCGCCAGACAGGCCGCCCAGGTGGAGCATTTCCTGAAGCTGGAGCGCCGGCGCATCCCCGCGGAGCTGGATTATAACGACGTCGGCTCCTTACGGATCGAAGCCCGCCAGAAGCTTGAAAAGTTCCGCCCCGAAACACTTGGACAGGCGTCCCGGATCGCGGGCGTTTCCCCGGCCGACGTGGCGGTCCTGCAGGTCTATCTGGAAAAACATAAGAATGTTTCACGTGAAACATGATTTTCCGATTCGCTTCTTTACAAAACACCGAAAATATTTTACAATGCAGATGTTTCACGTGAAACATTCGGAGGATTATGGATCAAAACCGTGAATATCTGGAAAACGCCTTTGCCGGGCTCGGGATCCGTCTGGATCCCGGGCAGATTCAGGCGTTTGAACTGTATATGCAGCTGCTTCTGGAATGGAATGAGAAATTCAACCTCACGGCGATTACGAATCCGAAGGATATCGTGATCAAGCATTTCGCGGACAGCTGCGGGACCGTCGGCCATGAGATCACGGGCGGCGAAGGCCTTCTGGCGGATATCGGCAGCGGCGCCGGATTTCCCGGAATACCGCTCAAGATCCTGTGTCCGGATCTGACGGTCGTTCTGATGGATTCCCTCAAAAAACGGGTCGGATTCCTGGAAACCGTTATCGAGGCGCTGTCGCTCAAAAACATCTGCGCCGTGCACGGCCGCGCGGAGGATCTGGCCCGCGCCATGGAATTCCGCGAGCAGTTCGATTACGTTACGGCCCGCGCGGTGGCTTCGCTGCCGGTCCTTTCGGAATACTGCCTGCCGTTTGTCAAAACGGGCGGACTTTTTCTGGCGTATAAATCCGCCGGCGCCCGCGAAGAGGCGGAACAGGCGTCCGCGGGGATCCGCGTGCTGGGCGGCGGCCGTCCGAAGATCCGCGAGTACCTGCTGCCGGATTCGGACTATCGGCGCAGCGTCGTGATCATAGAAAAACGCAGGGAAACCCCGAAAAGCTTCCCGAGAAAGGCCGGAACGGCCGCCAAAAAGCCGCTGATCCGGGATCCGCAGAAGGATCTGAAGAAAAATACGGCAAAAACGAATTCAATCAGGTGAAAAATGAGTCGAATTATAGCAATTGCCAATCAAAAAGGCGGCGTCGGCAAAACGACGACGGTCATCAACCTTTCGGCCTGCCTGGCGGAGGCGGGGAAACGGGTGCTGACGGTGGACATGGATCCGCAGGGAAACAGCACCAGCGGACTCGGCCTGGACAAGGACCGGCTGGAGAACACCGTATATCAGCTGATGATCGGGGAATGCGCGGTACGTGACTGCATCTGCCGTTCCAGCATGAAAAACGTGGACGTTCTGCCCGCTACGGTCCATCTGGCCGGCGCCGAGGTGGAGCTGATCGGGGAGCAGGGAAGCCAGTATATCCTCAAAAGAGAGCTGGACCGGGTCCGGGACGGCTACGATTTCGTCCTGATCGACTGCCCGCCGTCCCTGAATCTGCTGACCATCAACGCCATGACGGCCGCCGATTCGGTTCTGGTCCCGATCCAGTGCGAATATTATGCGCTGGAGGGGCTGTCGCAGCTTTTATATACCATCGGACTGGTGCAGAAGAGCTTAAATCCGGGCCTGGCGATCGAGGGCGTGGTCTTTACGATGTACGATGCCCGGACCAATCTGTCGCTGCAGGTCGTGGACAACGTCAAGCAGTATCTGAAGCAGAAGATCTATAAAACGATCATTCCGCGGAACGTCAGGCTGGCGGAGGCGCCGAGTCACGGCCTGCCGATCATTCTGTACGATCCGCGCTCCGCAGGGGCGGAGAGTTACCGGAAACTGGCCAAAGAAGTGCTCGCTTACAACGGAAAAAAGTAATTTTCCCATAAAGACGGAAGAAGATAGGAAAAACAAGGAAAATGAACAGGAAAAACGCGCTCGGAAAGGGCTTATCGGCCTTAATTCCCTCTTACGGGGAGGAAAAAGTGGAAAAGGTTCCGGAAAATTACACGGAACCCAAAAAGTTATCCACATCTTCAAAGGAAAAAGTGGATAAATCGGTGGACAATTCGAACAAAGTTTTGCAGCTGCCGCTCTCCAAAGTAGAACCCCGGCAGAAGCAGCCGCGCTTTATTTTTGACGAAGGAGCCCTGACGGAGCTGGCGGAATCCATCCGGCAGCACGGCGTCCTGCAGCCGATCCTGGTCTGCGAAAAGGGCGATCATTACGAGATCGTGGCAGGAGAGAGACGCTGGCGGGCGGCCAAGCTGGCCGGTCTGACCAAGATTCCGGCGATCCTGGGCAGTTTTGACGAAAAAAAGGCCAACGAGCTGGCTCTTATCGAAAATATCCAGCGCGAAGACTTAAATCCGATCGAAGAAGCGCTTGCCTATAAGCAGCTGATCGACGAATACGGCTTAAAGCAGGACGAGCTGGCGCGGCGGATCGCCAAGAGCCGGACCGCGGTCACGAACAGCCTGCGTCTGTTAAAGCTGGACGAGCGGGTCCAGGCCATGCTGATGGACGGATCCTTAAGCGAAGGCCACGCCCGTACGCTGCTTGCCTTAAACGATAAGAAGCAGCAGAACGATCTGGCGCAGGAAATCCGGGACAAAGCGCTGAGCGTCCGTGAGACGGAGCGGCTGATCCGGCGGCTGGCCGCCAAAGAGGCCGAAAAGAAGGAACCCGCACCGGCCTGGCGCGACCAGACCGCTTACGACGAGCTGGTGATGTCGCTCAGGCGTTCGCTGGGCACCAAGGTTTCCATCCGACGGACCGAACAGGAAAAGGGCCAGCTTGTGATCGATTACTATTCGGTGGAAGAGCTGGAGCGCATCGCGGCCCTGCTGAAGAAATAAGGTTAATATAGGCAAGAAAACGACAATATTGCGTTATATTATTGGAAATATATTGTAAATATTTACCCTTCTGAGGACGGTACTATGGGAAGTAAAATCTTAAATGAGATCGGGATCGACAGCGGGCTGCTCCTGCTGATCCTTCTGTTTTTAGTCGTAATCTATACGGTGCTGATGATCTACTGGCTCATCCGTTCCGGGAAAATGTTCCAGCGATATGAAGTTTTCATGCGCGGCAAGGACGCGGCCTCGCTGGAGGACCTTCTGGCGCAGCTGACCTTCAAGATCGACAACCTGCAGAATCAGGATATGGCGAACAAGGACATGCTGCGCGTGATCAACCGGAACCTGGTAAACAGCTACCAGAAGACCGGCATCACGAAGTACAACGCCTTCGAGGGCATGGGCGGCATGGCGAGCTTCGCCCTGGCGCTGCTGGACCTTAACAATAACGGCTATATCATCAACGTGATCCATAGCCGCAGCAGCTGCTATACGTATTTAAAGGAGATCAAGAACGGCAGCTGCGAGGTGGCGCTCGGCGCGGAGGAAAAGTCCGCCCTGATGCAGGCTATGCGCAAGCGCGACCGCTTCTACGACAACGATGAAGAGGTCCTGGAAAGCTGAAACGATATAAAATGCCGTGAAAGACGGCCGACAAAAAAGAAACAGGTGACTGACCATGAACAGGGATGAAAAAAAGACGGGAGTTATGCAAAGCGTGCCGGCCGTGAAGATCAAAAAGCTGCTGACGGCCGCTTTGTTTTTGGCGGCGCTGGCGCTGATCGGGACCGCGGCCGCGCGGATCCTTCAGAAAGTGCCGGTAACGGGAGAGAAGAGCATTCTTTTTATCCGCGCGGAGGCTTCTCTGGAGGATGAATTTGAGGACGAAACGGTCTGCCCCGTCACGTACGGATCCGCGGACGGCGCGTACGAATGCGTCGTAAACTACGATTTTGAAGAGTGGGAGAGTCTGCCGGCGGATCACAGCTTCGAAGGCACGGTCTATCTTTTTGAAGACGGCCGCTACGCAGCCTTCGACCACGCGGCTTCGGAGGCGGAGCTCGCCGCCGCGCTAAGGGATCTGAACGCGGACGAGAGCCGGGAAGCCCTCGGCGCGGCCCTCGCGATAGCTCTTATGGCCGTCAGCCTGCTGGTCATGGCAGTCTGGGGGCGTTTTTTCACGGATTATGAACAAATCTGGTTCCTGTCGATCATGATCCTGGCCGGGATCATCTCCATTCTGTTCCCCGAGGAGGACGTCAACGGCGTAAAGGGCGTCGTCATCATGGCGCTGTACCTCGCTGATACCTTCCTGAATATCCTCTGCGAGCTGCTGATCTCCAAGCAGAGCAAGTGGAATTTCGTCGTTTCGATCTTCGTGGAGATCACCGAAATCGTGATCTGCCTGGTGCTGGCCTACCGCTTCGCGACGCTGGCTACGACCTTGTTCTTCTGGCTGCCGATCGATATCGTCAGCTTCATCAACTGGCATAAGCATCCGGACCGGGAAGAGGAGGATCTGACCAAAGTCCGCCGCCTGAGCGGCTTGACGAAGGCGCTGATCCTGCTCGGCATCGCGCTCTGGACCGTGGGCGTGGGATATCTGCTTTCCGGCCTCAATATTTCGACGGACTTTTTCGGCGGCAACACGACGCTGGCGGCCGTCGTCTGCTACCTGGATGCCTGCGCTTCGGCGGTGGGCGTCGTGAACGGCGTGCTGATCTTCCTGCGCTACCAGGAGCAGTGGCTCGCATGGATCGCGGAGGCCCTGCTGGAAGGCGTCATCAACGTCCTTTCCGGCCAGTACGTGCTGCTGGTCTTAAAAGCTGGGTACCTGACCAACTCCACCTACGGGTATATTAAGTGGCGGAAGTACATCGCGACGCACGAAAAAGAAGAGCAGAACCTCTTGTCGCTGTAAGAAAACGTTAAAAATCGCGGAAAACGTTAATGAAACGTTAATCTTTCCTCAAAGACCCGTTAATCAACGGGGGGTATACTCGGATCATCAAAAGCAAACGGCGGATGATCCGGCGGGAAAGGAAGATAAAATGGATAAGTTTGAAAAGGTCGAAAAGTTAGCGGTCAAGGCGGGGGTTTCCTACGAGGATGCGAGATGGGCCCTGGATGAGGCGAACGGCGATATGCTGGACGCGCTGATCCTTCTGGAGCGGATCGGCAAGACCGAGCCTCCGAAGAAGAGCAGCTATTCCACGCAGTACGAGGATCAGGCGGAATACGTTCCGGTGGACACGGCGAAGGCGATCGGCGACGGGAGCGGTTCTGCGAACGGAAAATTCAAGGATTTCTGCAAAAAGGTCTGGCACGAACTGTCGACGAATTTCCTGATCATCAAGCATCGCGGCGAGCTTTTCGCGAAGCTGCCGATCTGGGCGATGATCCTGCTGATCCTGGTGTTCTGGCACATCGGGCTGGTGCTGCTGATCGTGTCCCTGTTCTTCGGCTTCACCTATCAGTTCCAGGGTGAGGCGGACATGGAGGCGGCGAACCGGGTGATGTCGAAGGCGTCGGACGTTGCCGAGAAGGTGAAGGAAGAGATCAAGAAATAAATCGCTTGCCCTCCCCCGCCTGACGCGGGGGAGGGCGATTTGAGATATTACAAGAGGAGTGATGATCCCATGTCCGCACGGATATTAGTCGTAGAAGACGAAGAAAAGCTGGCGCGCTTTATCGAACTGGAGCTGATGCATGAGGGCTACGAAGTCGAAAAAGCCTTCGACGGCCGCAGCGCGCTCGCGCTGGCCCTGGAAGAGGACTTTGATCTGATCCTTCTGGACGTGATGCTGCCGCAGTTAAACGGCATGGAGGTCCTGCGGCGCCTGCAGCAGGAAAAGAAGGTCCCGGTGATCCTCTTAACGGCCCGCGACGCGGTCATGGACAAGGTCGCCGGCCTGGACGCCGGCGCCGTGGACTATATCACCAAGCCTTTTGCGATAGAAGAGCTGCTGGCGCGGATCCGCGTGGCCATGAAGCTCTCCGGCATGCAGAAACTGGCCCGCGAGGCCGAAAAAGCGGCCGCGCTGGCGAAGGAAAGCGCGCCCGAGGAAGGCGTGATGACCTGGGAGGCGCTGCGTTTTGACGAAAAGCGCCGCCGCGTCACCTACGCGGGGCAGGAGATCGAGCTCTCGAACCGCGAATTCCTGATGCTCGGCACGCTCCTTCAGAACCGGGACATCGTTCTTTCGCGGGAAACGCTGCTCGAAAAGGTCTGCGGCTACGACTATTACGGCGAAACGAATATCGTCGACGTGTACGTGCGGCATCTGCGCGCCAAGATCGACGAGAGCTTCGGCGTCAAAATGATCCAGACGGTACGGGGGACAGGCTATGTCATCCGATCAGAATACTAATTCGGCGGCGGCGGGCAGTACACAGGCCCGCCGCATGAGTTCCATCCGGCGGCGGCTTTCCGGCGCCTGGCTGAGGCACCGGCTGGGAGGTCTGTTCGGAAGAACGCTTTTTTTGCTGCTTCTGGTCCCGGTTTTGATCCTCGGGACCCTCGAATGGCGGGAGCTCGGCACCGTGCGCCTGAAAACGGAGCGCCGCATCGAGGCGGAGCGGAATACGGACGGGAAGATCACGCAGCTCAACTATACGGCGAAGCTGCCGGAATCGGAGCAGACGATAACGGTCGGGCTGCTGCCGGAGATGAGCGTCTTTCTGATCGCGGTCGGCGGCCTTTTCCTGCTGCGCCTGATCCTGCTTTTCGCCCTTGCCCTGCCGTCGTACAACGCGGACTTAAAGGAGATCTTAAAGCCGCTGGACGAGCTTGCGAAGAAGGCGGACGAGCTTTCGCGCCTCGAATTCGGGGAAAACAAGTATCAGCGCATCGAAAACGCCATCTCGCAGCTGGAGGCGGACGAATCCTCGCGCCTGTCCCTGGGTGACCGGGACCTGCTCGGCATCGAGGCGGCCATCAACAACCTGCTGGTGCGCATCCGTGAGAGCAACCGCCAGCAGGCGCGCTTCGTGAATGACGCCTCGCACGAGCTTAGGACGCCCATCGCGGTCATCAGCGGCTACGCGGACATGCTGGCGCGCTGGGGCAAGGATGACGAAAAGGTGCTGGACGAGGCTATTTCGGCCATCCGCACCGAATCCGCCCGCATGAAGCACCTGGTGGAGCAGCTGCTGTTTTTAGCGCGCGGCGACGCCGGCAGGACGCAGCTCGCGAAGGAGCCCGTAAAGCCGGACGAGCTGATGCGCGAAGCCTACGAAGAATCCGTCATGATCGACGAAAAGCATATCTACCGCTTCTCGCCGGGCCTGCCGGAGACGACGCTTGAGGCAGACCCCGGGCTCTTAAAGCAGGCGGTGCGGATCCTGCTGGACAACGCCGCCAAATATACGAAGGAGGGCGACGAGATCCTCCTCAGCACAGGGCTAAAGGACGGCCGCCCCTATCTGCAGGTGCAGGATACCGGCATCGGCATGGCGGAGGCGGACGTGCCGCACATGTTTGAGCGCTTTTACCGCGCGGACGAGGCCCGCAGCTTCGAGGGCACGGGTCTGGGCCTGTCCATCGCCAAGTGGATCGTGGACAAGCACGGCGGCTACTTCGAGATCACCTCGCGGGAGGAGATCGGGACAAGGATACGGATCGTGCTGTAAAAAACTCTGAATAATAATGTACTTACTTTCTTCAAATCTTGAAACATAACGGAATACCTGCTATTATTACAGTAAACATAGGCAAAAAATACAAAACGACCTATATTTTGTTAAATAATTATACCAATTACAGGTCAAAATATAGTTTTAGCCTATAATTACTTAAAAAGGGGAATCCATTATGGTCATAACTTATTCTGACTGTCTTGAAAGGTGGAAGTCAGATTACCAGATAAAAAAACAAATAGCAGACGGAAAACTGTACCAAATCGAGAAGGGCGTATATGCAGACACCCCGGATGTGTCAACACTGGCGCTCCTTTCCTCTAAATATCCTAAAGCGGTTTTTACTATGGACAGTGCTTTTTACTATCATGGACTGACAGATGTGATCCCGGATGAATATCATATCGCAACCGACAGGCATTCCATGCATCTCAGTGATAAGCGTATCCGGCAGTATTACATTCAATCGGATATTTTTGAAGTTGGCGTGACGACGATGACACGCCGTGATGCAACATTCAGGATCTACGACAGGGAAAGAATGCTGATTGAATTATTGCGTTATAAAAAAAAGCTGCCATTCGATTACTATAAAGAGATTCTCAGCAACTACAGAGACTTGGTTTATGAACTTGATATTGAACGAATACAGAAATATGCAGCCAGCTTTCCCCGACATAAAATGATTAGTGAAGCTTTGGATGCGGAGGTGTTCTGATGCCAACAATCAAAGAAATGATACAGAAGGCAAATGCTGATGGATATTACGATGAAAATGCAGAAGCTAAAGTCTGTCAGCTATTTTTTTCATAAGATCATTTTTCTCCTTTGTTTAAATTATGGGAGTTATCTTCCCAAGTTTGTTCTATCTCTATATTACCTTTTATAGATTCCCCTTCCGCCGAATGGTGTGCATCAATAAACTCTGCGATGCATAATCCGGCAAACAGCATGATCAGCGCGGCAGCCACAATGACAATAATCTTTTTAAGCCACTTCTGAAAGCGCACTTTTTCTGCAATTTCAAGCGCAGGCATGATTTCAATCTGGGTAGCAGCCATAGCCGCCGGTGTTCCGAAGCGCTCGACAATTTGATTGAAGCTCAGATTGGCGGCATCTGACAGCACGTCTTCTTTCAGCAACTTAATAATGCCCTGTGTTTGTTTTTTTGTTCCGGGCAGATATGTGGATACCTTCCTGAGATATTTGGTCAGGTCATTCATTTTCTTGAATATCCTCCTTTAGAATCAGGCGAATGCCTTGTATGACTTCGTCAAACTGCTTCTGAAGGAATTCCAGATACAGAAACCCCTTTTCTTCAAGGTGGTAGTAAATATGACGAAGGCGTGACGTGGCATATTGTTCATAGGAAGTAATAAATCCGCCTTCGAGCAGTTTATAAAGTATGGGATATAAAGACCCTTCCTGCGTTATATACTTCCCTGCACTCTGTTTTGCTGTTTCCTGAACCAGCTGATATCCGTACATATCTTTCTGTGAAAGGAGAGAAAGGATAATCAGCTGCAGAAAGCCGCGTTTGTAATTAATCGGTTCAAAATCCCCCATGTAGGTCACTCCTTGTGATTGTTAAATTAAAATAACACAATATTTTTTTGAAGTCAACTATTATGTTACAAGAATAGTTCTTGAAAAAGGCGGCCGCGTGTGTTATTCTATTCATGAACCTGTTTGTGAACGGTCTCAATCAAAGGCAATGTGGTTTACAACAAACACTATAAAACATGGAGGAGAAGTAGATACAATGAAAAAAGTGATAACCCAAATAAGTGTTTTAGTTGATCATTGCTATTGTAATGAGTATATGTATGCCCTGTAAGGTAGCTGCCTACGATCCTGATTTATTGACCTGCTGGTATTCTGACGGGTATAAAGTCGGCATGTGGATGAATACGCCCTCCTTCTCATATGAAACGTTAAGTGCACCAGCAAGCACCTTTTCCAATTACCTTTCCACGGCTTATTCCCATGCCTGGTTAAAATGGAAACAGGGCGGGAAGAATACTACGTATAATGGTTCCACTGGAGGAACAGGCGATATACACTGCATTGGAGGAACCTATACTGAAATATATGCTCAAACAAATTATCAGTTGGATCCAGGTAGCACGGCGGCAACTGCTTATACGTCTTATTTCCTTTCATATCTGGATTATAACGGAGCAACAAAAGAACTCCGCACGATTCAATCTGGGGTACGGATATATTTTGCAGAACATAATTATAGTTCAACGGAGGCAACAGACCGATATAAGAATACCATGATGCACGAGTTGGGCCATGCGCTTGGCTGGTTTGGACATGCATCGTCCGGTTGTATTATGTACGCTTATTCAAGTATGCTTACAGAGTTGTCATATAAAGATAAAGATCATATTAATCAGATCTACTAAGTAAATGGAGATATATTATATCAGAAAAATACGGAGGTTAACGAGTGATGAAAAAAATAATTGCGGTACTCATAATGCTTATCTGCGTTTTATCTGCCTGTACTTCACAAACAGAAAAGACGGTATCTCTTTATGACACAAAAACACATGTAGATGTGCAGATAATTGTTCGCACTCTCAACGAACTTTTAGAAACCTACCCGTTTGTGATTGAGGGGACCTGTCTGGAAAAGAATTGGGATAAGGAGCAATCTGCCTTTACGGCAAAAATTGAAGTGGAAAGAATCTATCAGGGGGAACTGTCCGAAAAGGTGATTTTTTACAAAAGTACATATGATGCTTTTCCGGAAGGGAAAAGGTTGTTCCTTTTCGCTCAGAAGTGGGAATCCGTTTTTACAGGAGAAGAATCCTTTACCGGTATCCCGTTGGTGGAAGGTACGCAGGGATACAGTTCAAAATATGTAGACGGCATTGAGGGCTATAACGAACAGCTGTTAGTACAGGAAATAGAACAGGGAATGAAAACGCATTCCTTCTCGGGACAGGCGGTGATCGGTGCCTACATTCATTCCGATGATGTTGAGACGATCGTGAAAGAATCCCCTTACGTAGCAGAAGTCCTGATAACATCAGTCAGGGAGGGGCTCGCAGATGACAGGGACAGAGCTGACGTGCTCCTGGTCAATGCGCTGAAAGGGGAGATGGCCGGCAGCTTTGAAGTCGTGGTGCCGAAAGGAAGCGTAAAGACGGGAGGCAGGTATATTTTGATGCTGGATAAGCCTTCCGAGACATCGGTGTTCTATATTGTTTCCTCTCGTAACAGTATTCACCTCTATAGCGCGGAAGAAGCAGAGCGTGTAATGAAGGGAATAAAAGACCGCCAATAGCCGACAATAAAGTGTATATACTGAAATACCTAACGGCGCATGCCTGCCGGCGGGATCTTCCCGCAGCAGGCATGCGTTTTTTGTGTGGCACAGGCACTTCTCCGGAATAACGATCCATGGTATAATATTATATTCAAAGACGACGGGCGCTTAAAACGATCTGCCGGGATCACATCAGCACCCGGACTGCAGTAAATGGTTGCAACAACGAAAAAAGAATGACAAAAACAAGGCAAAGAGATTCAACAAATCTTTAATAAGATAACTATGTATCTTTTTTGCACCTCCAGGTTGGTTGGCGGACCATTGGCGCCTGGAGGTTTTTCTTATTCTAACGCAAAAATGTTGGGAGAAATACCCACCCCAACATTTATTTATAAAACCTTTATTATACAACCAAATTTTTATAAAAAACCTCTTGACATATCAGGGTTACAGTTGTAAACTGAAGGTGGTTTATAGCTGTAGCCCTTTTGTAAACGGCAAAAAAGGGCAGAAAAAGATACAAAAATCTCAAAAGATTCAAGGAGAACGAAAGATGAGTCCTGTCAATGATACGTTACGGATCGGACCGGCAGAAAACGCCTTTGCTCAGATCGTTTGGGATCATGCGCCGGTCAGTTCGGGAGAGCTGGTAAAAATATGTAAAGAAAGGCTGCTCTGGGCAAAATCAACCACCTATACGGTCCTGCGGCGCCTGTGCGAAAAAGGGATCTTCCGCAATGAAGACGGGATGGTTGCCGTACTGATCAGCCGGGAAGCTTTTCAGGAGGCGCAGAGCGAACTGGTGGTAGCGGAGAGCTTCCGCGGATCCCTGCCGGCTTTTATTGCGGCTTTTACCGCGCGTAAAAAATTGAGTCAGGAGGAAATCGAGCAGATCCGGCGGATGATAGAAGACGCCGGAGAGGAGTCGCCGAAAGGAGGCCGATCATGAAAAATCTGTTTCTGATACTTTTAAACATCAGCCTTTCCGCCTCGGTCGTGGCGCTTTTCGTTATCTTGCTGCGCGCCGTCTTCCGGAAGGCGCCGCGCAGTCTGATTTGCGGCCTGTGGCTGCTGGTGGCGCTTCGGCTGTTGATTCCGGTGTTTCCGGAGAGCAGCTTCTCGCTGATTCCGAAGCAGCTGGGCGACGGCAGCATCGTCCGGGAAATAAGCGGTGAAACCGCAGAAAAACCTGATCAGATGGTCGTTTCGCAGAACAGCCCGTATCAGGAACCGTTTTGGACGCAGTACAATGCGTCGGGAAACAGGACGGATCCCCTGCCGGAACAGCCAGGCCAGGTTTCTTCCGCAGAAAAGCAGCCGGCGGCTCAAAATCCCGTGACAGAGCCGGGAAAAACAAAGGTGGAAATCCTGACGGCTCTGTCAGCAGTGTGGCTGGTCGGCGCGGGGCTGATGCTGCTGTATACGGTGTTCAGCTATCTGCACATCTGGAAACAGACAAGAACCGCCGTCTGGCAGGGCGAAAACGTCTTCCTTTGCGACGCGGCAGCCTCGCCTTTCCTTTTCGGGCTGTTCAGGCCCAGAATATACCTCCCCTTCGGGATGAAGGAAGAGGCGCGGGAGTGCGTGCTGGCGCATGAAAAGGCACACATCAGGCGGATGGATCCGTTCTGGAAGCTGCTGGGCTTCCTGCTGCTTGCGCTGCACTGGTTTAATCCGATCCTCTGGCTTTCCTTTGCCCTGTTCAGCCGGGATATCGAAAGAGCCTGCGACGAGCGGGTGATCCGGAACGCATCTCTGGAATACCGGAAGACGTATTCCGCCACGCTTTTGTCTGTCGGCGCGTTCTCACGGAGTCTGCGTGCCTGCCCCCTGGCTTTCGGCGGACTCAGTGTGATGAGCCGCATCCGGGCGGTCCTGAATTATCGGAAGCCGTCCTTCTGGCTGGTCTGTCTGCTGGCGGTGGGGATGATCGTTGTTTCGGCAGGCGCACTGACGAATCCCAAAGGAAATGAAGGGGAACAAATCCCGGCGGAGAGTGTTCCGGAAAGCACAGAGGCGCATCGGGTCTCTTCAGACGATGCAAATTCGCTCCCGGATGAAAGGGAAGCAAAAACAACACAAACACCGAGCGAATCTCTGCCGCAGTCCGATTCACCGATCATTACGATGTCGTATATACGGTATACCCCGGAAGAGGCTATGGCAAATGCCACGCATATTATTAATGCGAGGTACGAAAAAAAAGAAATATACGGGTGGCACGGATATCAAGGGTATTACTATGTTTTTGAGCCGGTAAGTATTATTAAAGGGACGCTGGAAGAGAGTGACAGAAAAAAGATAATTGTTGTTCCAATCATGGAAACGATTGATGACAATAATATTGATAAACAGGACCCGTTTGAACCCGGTACTCTATATTTACTCTGCCTTGAGAAACACAAAGGGGTTTATAGTGAATATAACAAATATTGTCAGTTGAGCAAATGGACGGTTTCAGAAAAGGATGAGGACTGGAATGATTATCAAAATAAAGCATTAGTGATTTCAAAAGACACAAATAGTACGCCAGATTATTATGGTACGCCCTATACAGAGTCCCAAAATGTGAAAGAAATAGCAGATTATGCCACCGCTGTTTTTGTAGTAAGGATAGATTCTGTCTTTACAGAAGGTTACATTAGCCCGACAACAGTATACAGATGTACGGTTACAAAGACCGTTCGCAACACACCGAACAACGGAGGCAAAATCCTGATAACGCTTTTTGACAATACTGTTCAAATCGGCGAAGAATACCTGATTCTTCTGGCAGAAGTCTCGGAAAGTTCAAAAATTTATGCCCTGGCAGCCAGAGAAAACGCGGTCTTTTCTCTGGAAGAAATCGCAGAGAATGCTGCTATTGCGGAGCTGTATGCACAGGCAGAAGAATATACAGCATCTGAATCCGGGACAACGGTCCCCGATCCGTAAGATAAGCGTATTTAGAATGAAAAAAAGAACGGTCTCATATCACAGAAAGAGAACATAAAGGACCAAATTTGCAGATGAATGCGCTTATACAGAAAAGAAATATCAAGACAAGGGGGATATAATGCGATTACAGAACATACTGTGGAAAAGACTTCCCCCATATTGCAGGGGGATGCTATGCAAAAAATAGAAAAATACAGAATTTGGCTTAAATGGAGGTTCTATATTGCATCACCGGGCGTTATTGTGTTTTTGTTAGGGTCTCTGTTATGGAACAAGTGGCTGGCTCTTGCAGGGCTGAATTTATTACTGGCGGCCAATATCGTCAAAATCTGTTTATGGCGCTGCCCCTGCTGTAATAAGCCGATCGGGTGGGTGCCAACCCTGCGAGGAAAATACCCGTATAAGTGTACCTATTATGGGCAGGAATTTATGCTGAAATAAAGGGGAAGAGAACAATGATTATGGGGTTAAAGAGGGGATAAAAAGGGTTCAGAATATAAGAAAATAAAGGCGCGAGTGCAAAGCATTGTGATGTTTTGCACTTTTTTATTCGGCGGAGGCAGACGGCCGCTATCGGCTGAATAAAAACGAGTTTGCGTGAGAAAAACACCTTGATAAACAGCCGATAAGGCGTTATACTTATCCTGTAAAGGAAAAGGAGTTGCATCATGGATTACACGTCGGTCAGAGAAACAGCAGAAAAATGGGGGATCACGGAACGGGTCGTCCGTGGATACTGCGCAGACGGAAGGATCGAGGGGGCCTATCTGAAGGGAAAAACCTGGAATATCCCGGAAAATGCAGAGAAACCGGCCCGAAAAGAAAGGCAGCGGCTGATCCCGGCAGATCTTCTCGGTCGGCTGCGGCTGGAAAAGGAGCAGGGAATATCCGGCGGGATCTATCATAAGATCCAGATCGAGATGACTTATAATTCAAATCATATGGAAGGCAGCTGCCTGACACACGAGCAGACACGGTTCATCTTTGAAACAAATACGGTCGGAGTAACGGACGGGGACGTCCGTGTGGACGATATCATAGAGACGGTAAACCATTTTCGCTGTATCGACGCCGTGATCGGGTGGGCGGAGCGTCCGCTTTCTGAAAATATGCTCAAACAGCTGCACCGGATGCTAAAAACCGAAACGGCGGACAGCCGGAAAAAATGGTTCGCCGTTGGAGAATACAAACGGGTAGTGAACGAGGTCGGCGGCCTGCCTACGGTTTCGCCCAGGGAGGTGCCGGCAAGAATGAAGGCGCTGATGGCAGACTATCGGTCTCTGCATAAGCCGGAACTGGATGATCTGCTGGAGTTTCATTACCGCTTTGAACGGATCCACCCCTTCCAGGACGGAAACGGCCGGATCGGGCGGCTGATCCTGTTGAAAGAATGCCTGAAAAACGGGATCGTTCCGTTTATCATAGAAGACGAGATGAAATGGTATTATTACCGCGGACTGCGCGAATGGGAAAAGGAGCGCGGTTTTCTGCGGGAGACCTGTCTGGCGGCGCAGGACCGCTTCCGGGCCTGGATGGAATATTTTGAACTGCATTGAGATATTCTCTTCTAAATCCGTAATATAAGGGTAAAAGACCCGGAAAGGAGGGCAGACGCTTGGAAGATAAGAAAATCGTAGACCTGTTCTTTGAGCGCTCGGAGCAGGGGATCGCCGAACTGTCGGAAAAATACGGCCCCCTCCTGAACAGAATCGCCGAAAACATCCTGGGCAGCCGGCAGGACGCCGAGGAGTGCGTGAACGACACGTATCTGGCCGTCTGGAACACGGTGCCGCCGAAGCGGCCGGACCCGCTCGTCAGCTACGTGTGCCGCATCGTCCGCAATCTGGCCCTCAAAAAGTACCACGCAAACACCGCGAAAAAGCGGAACAGCACGTACGACGTGGCGCTGGAGGAGATCGCGGACTGCTTCCCTGCCGCCGCTTCCGTGGAGGAGGCGCTGGAGGCGAAGGAGACGGCGGCCCTCATCAACGCTTTCCTGGAGACGCTGGACGAGGCGGGCCGGGTCCTGTTCGTGCGGCGCTGGTGGTATTCCGAGTCGATAGAGGCGCTGGCCGCGCTGTTTCAGACGAGCCGGCACAACGTTTCGGTGCGGCTGTCCCGCATCCGGAAGGCCCTGAAGAAGTACCTGGAAAAGGAGGGAGTATCCTTATGAAGAAAGAAAAAGTATCCGAAGTCATCTCGCAGATCGATGATAAATATATTGCGGAGGCGGCCGCCTTTGCGGGCGGGCAGGAGGCATCCGGCGTGCGTGCGGCGCAGGAAAATGCGGCCGGGAAAAAGCCGCTTCGCTTCCGTTTCGGACTGGCGGCGGCCTGTCTGGCGGCGGTGCTGCTGATCGGGACCGGCGCCTTTGCCATCCGCGCCGAAGCGAAGGAATATCACGCAGCCATCCTGTTTTTTGAGGAAAACGGCCTGTCCGCGGAAGGCCTTTCGCGCGCCGAGATCAAGGCGGTCTACCGGGATATCACCACGAAGAGCTTTACTTACGGCAAAACGGCCGAGGTGATAAAGCAGGCGGTTCCCGGCTTTGAGATCGCGCAGAAGGAGCCGACGCCCGAGGAGCTGGCCCTCGCATGGCAGCAGAAGACGCAGATCGTCGACGGGTTCGATCCCGCCGTCGATCCCCGCCTGGGGCCCGGCATCCGCTATATACGGGAGGAAGTGCACCGGGAGACCTGGAATGAACAGACCGGCAGCTTTGAAAAGAGCATCCTGAAATGCTACCGGGACCGGCAGCTCGTCTGGACGGCGGAATTTACGTTTTTCTGGGTGACCGGCTGCGAGCATCTTTCGGAAGGGACCGTGGTCTGGGGACAGACGCCCCCTTTGTCTTCCGCGCAGAAAAGACTTTTGTGGCTCGCTTTCGTGGATGAGAGCGGGAAGATCCTCTGGCAGCAGTGCTACGATCACGCTTTTACGGACGAGTATGCGGCAGCCGTGCTGGAAAACGACGACGGGACCTGGGCCGTCATCAGCCGGGGCGATCTGAAATTCGTGTGCCTCGTTACCGTGGACCGGAACGGGAAAGAGCTGAGCTTCCGAAAGACGGAAGTGGGCAATCTCGGGATCTGGAACGCGGCGCGGTTCGGGGACGGGTATATCCTGCATCTGGGCAGCTATATTGAAGGAGATTACGCGCACCTGTACCGGATGGACCGGGAGGGGAATCTGACCGAAAATTTCTTCTATGAGGGCGACGGCTGCACGTATCATATCGTGGATATGGCGGAGTTCGGTGGACAGGTGTATCTTTCCACCTATGCGGTGCCGGAGCAGAACGCGCCCGGCTTCGGACGCGAGGAGATCGCGGATATTCTGGAGTATGCTTTTAACAGGATGCAGGAAGGATGGGAACCCAACGACGCGTTAATGTTTTCCGACGAAGAACTGATCCGCCGCGTCCGGGACAACTATACGGCGGTCCTTCTGATCTGCGATCCGGAGGGCGGCGCGCCGCAGACCTTCTGGTCCGTGAACGGGTCCCGGGGCGGAAAGCTGGCCGCAAGCGACGGCGGGCAGTTGGAATGGGACGTGGAGAGCATCGTTTACGCGTTCTATTCGCCGGCGACCAGCGCGTTTTCCATCGGCGGCAGCTGCAGCGTGTTCCGCTACACCTTTAATGCGGAGGGCGGCCTGACCGGCCAGACGGAGACCGGAGAAACGGCGAGTTTTCAGAGATAAATAAAATTGTTGTAAGATTTTTCCTCTTTCCAACGAATTATAAACAGAAAGGATCCTTTTTTCGGAGGGCGCTATGCGGGAGCAGGAGCTCTTTAACCTGATACGGCAAGACCCGAACAGCGGCTTTGAAAAGCTGATGCGTGAGTACGGCGAGCTGGCGGCTTCCGTGGCGCGGGGCCTTCTGCTTCCGGCCGGATTGGATGAGGCGGACGTGGAGGACTGCCTGGCGGAAAGCCTGGTCGAACTGTACCGGAAACGGGACGGGCTGGATCCGGAAAAAGGGAGCCTGAAGGCGCTTTTCTGCAGTATCGCGCGGCACAAGGCACTGGATAAGCTCCGCAGCCGCCGGGAGAGCGTCCCGCTGGAATCGCTTCCGGAGCGGCCGGACGGGCTGTCTCTGGAGGAGCGCTTCGCTGAAGAGGATCTGCGCGAAAGAGTCCTGGCAGCGGTAAAGGCGCTGCCGGAGCCGGAGCGGGAGATCCTTCTGCGGAAGTACTATCTGGGGCAGAGCTCGAAGGAGATCGCCGAAAAGCTGGGATTGAAGCCCGGAACGGTGGACGTCAAGGCGCACCGCGCCGTGCGGATCCTGAAGGCCAGACTGGGGGAAGAGGAAAATGAGTGAAGAAAGAAAAGAGATCTGGGAGCTGCTTTCCGAAGAGGAAATGGCAGAGCTTCTGGAACCGATAAAAGAAAAAGCCCCGGAAAAGGCCTTCTCCGGCCGGGTGGCGGAAAAGGCGGCGGCGCTTCTGGAAACCTGGACGGCGAAAGAGCCGGCGGAAGTCCGGAAACCCGCAAGGGGGAAGGGGTCCCCCTTCTTGCGGTGGGCGATCCCGGCGGCCTGCCTGCTGCTGGCACTGGGCGGCCTGGTCCTCGGCCCGCAGACGTTTCCGAGCAGAAAGGAAACGGCGCAGACGACGGAAGCGCAGACCAAAACGCCGGAAACCGCCCTGAGCTACTACACGACGGTCCTCACCGCCTCTGAGGCGAAAATGACGGATGAGCCGACGCTGCAGGCGCCGCCGACGCAGCAGGGGAATGAACAAAATCCGTTGGAAGTGCTGGAAGAATCCGGGCAAACGTCCGCCTCTCCGGGGGTTCCGCCGATCAGTGTGAAATTTGAAAGCCGGGACGATATCAGGCTGCTTTTGTCCTTCGGACCGGAGCTGTCCGAGGAGGAAGCGCAGCAGTACAACGCTTCTCCGGGTCGGGGTGTGGATCGTGATTCTTACGAAAAGGTGTATGCCTGGCTGAAGGAAATGCCGCTGCCGGAAAGCGAAGAGTGGCTGACCTGGAACATGTATATCTACCCGGATCGGGGCCGGGAATACGCGTTTTTCGGCTTTGACGCCGGCAGAGGCTCTGTTTTCTGGGTCGGAATCGATCTTTCGGGAAGCGATCCGCAGGAAAAGCTGAAAGAAGCGGCGGATCGGAACGGATATCAGCTGGAAGCCGTGGAAAACCCGAACGTAGAAGCGCTGTATTACTGCCGCCCGGCACAGCAGTATTCGATAGAAATGTATTACGGGATCGTCGACGGATACTTTTTCTCGCTCAGATGCGCCCGCGCGGAAGAGGCGTATCGGAATCAGGTCGCCTCAACGCTGCACTTTATTAAAGCAGGGGAAATCGGGTCAGATTGATTCTTCCGGCTCCATCTCGCCCATGCGGGCGATGATGAGGCGGACGGGCGCGTCGGGGACGCCGGAAGCCGAGCAGAGCGTGAAGGGCCGGCGGTTTTCGCCTTCGATCAGGAAGGGCTCACCCTCTTTTAAGAGGAATTCACGCCGGTGCGGGCCGATCTGCGCGGAAAGCAGGGCGGAACCCTCCGCCACGTACAGCAGCGTATCGCGTATGCCCCGCTCCGGCAGGATCAGTTCGGGCGTTAGTCCGATCGAAAGCGTTTCCAGACGGCCGAAGGCCTTCCCTTTGCGCAGCATCAGGTTGAAATCCGTGCAGCAGCCGCGGGAAATGGTGGCGTCGGCGCCGTCGAAGCAGTGGACCCGGTAAGGGGGCAGATGGATCTCCGGGCCGCCGCTGTGGGCGATATGCATCTCACCTTTTAAGGTCGCGATGAAGCGGTAATAATCCGGCAGGGCCGTGAAGTCGGATTCCTCGTTCTCCACAGTGGCGGAGCTGATGCGCCAGAGGAAATTGCGGTCCGGATATTCCGCCTCACGGGGCCAGATCAGGTACTGGGTCGTGAAGCCGCCGGACCAGGCGGTGGTGCGGAAATCACAGGCAGGCACATGGAAAAAGCTCACCGGTTTATGATCCTCCGGCAGCAGTTCGACAGCGGCGATCTCCTCTTCGCGGAAGAGCCATTCTTCCATCTGAAGCATATCGTCCGTGAGGCCGAATTCAGATTCCATAAATTCCGCATCGTTAAAAAGGACTTCGCCTTCAAAGACGTCGCCGTTTTCGAAAAAAATACGCACGGATTTGTCGTCATAAACGGACAGCTTGTTCATACGCGCCTCCTGTAGTAGAATAAAAAAACAGGGTCAACCGGTGGAAATCAGATTTTTTCGTTGCGGGTGAGGTAATAGTAGCACAGACGGAACGAACGCGCAACATTTTTCGGATACGGGTTGTATTATATTCAGAGAAGGCAATTTTTAGAGACGGCGCCGTTCCGTCGGGACGGACGGAAAAAGAAAGGAGAGCAGCCGTGAAAAGAGTGATCGTATTTGTCATACTGGCCGCGCTGATGGTTTCGGCGGCGGTTTACGGAAAAAATAAAACGGAGGAGAAAGGCATGTCTCTGACAGGCGCTTTTGCGGCCGGTACGGAAAAAGACGTCTGGAAGGACGCAAGTCCGGAGACCAGCCTGCTCGGCTTCGGCTGGTTTGACGGCAGCGAAGGCCGCTTCGGTTACTATCATCAGTCCCGCTATACGATCCTGGAAGAGCTGAAAAGCGTTCCGGCCGTCCCGGCTTCGGATTTTACCGCGGAAAAGATGAGCTATCCGGTCTATGCGCTGCAGATCGGCGGGAAGGACGGCTTTGAGAGGTCTTACCTGTGGACGAACGGCTATCTGATCACGAAGGACGGATCGGCCTACTATTACAATTATGATTTTTCCAGGCTGAAGGCGAAGGATTTTGATTCCAGCGCGGGGGTGGGCCGCATTGCAAGCCTTTCGGAGCTGCCGAACGGCTACTACCTGACGCGGGTCCAGGAAAAGTGGGATCCCTCCCGTCTGACGGCGGATCAAGAGGTCAGGGAGCCGGAGGACGTGACGCTGACGGTCTCCTCCCGGCTCGTGCCGAATATCGTCCTGGAACTGAAAAACGAGGGACGGGCCAGCTGGATGTACGGGGAGGACTATGCCCTGCAGGTCTTTCTGAACGGTACCTGGTACAACGTCCCGGCCAACGGGATCCTGGCGTTTACCGCCATCGGCTACGGGCTGGAGCCGGGCGAAAGCCGGAAGATCAGCTGCTCGCTCACGCCTTTCGGGGATCTGCCGGCCGGCCGCTACCGGATCTGCAAGGGGATCATGAAGTCAGAGAACGGCCGCTGGGAGAGCTACCGGCTCACGGCGGAGTTCGGGCTGGGGAGCGGATCCGGAGAGGAGGTGCGGAAAACTGTTCCGCTTCTGTACGTCCTGTACGGAAACGCGCGGTACTGGATCGCGGCGGGCACCAGCTCCTGGTACTGGGTCGATGCAGACGGCAAAGGCCAGGGCAGGGAGGCCGACGGGCCGCATCCGCTGATGCAGGAAAACCTTGTGACCGTCACGGTGGAGGAAGAGGCCGAAATGACGCTTCTCTTTGACGAGAAGCCGGATGAAGTCCGGATCCTCTGCTGGGACAGCCGGTATCAGGGCGATGAGACGGCTGTTGAGGCTCACGCGCAGGAAATAGACGTTTCCGAGTACGGCTTCTTTGACGTTCCGGCCGGGAGATCCTATATCTATCTGGTCGAAGCCCGCTGGACGGCGGAAGATCCCGCGGAAACGCAGGGACCGCACGCGTCCGGAAGCGCTTATTACGGCTTTAAGACGGTCTGTCCGGCGGCGGAAGCGGAGCCGGCGGCGCAGGAGCCTCTCCCGGAAGGCGCCGTCGACGTGTGGGAAAACGAAAGCCTGAAAAACAGCGTGCTGACGTTCGCGTATTTTGACGGGAAAGAAGGCCGTCAGGGCTTCTTCCACCAGGACCGCTTCGAGATCTTAAAAACACTTAAGAGCACGCCCGCCTATCCGGCCGACGATTTTACGCCGGAAAAGATGACCTACCCGGTCTACGGCCTGGAAATGGGTTCCAGGGACGGGTTCGGGATCTCGTTTTTCTGGACGAACGGCTATCTGATCGCGAACGACGGGACGGCGTACCGCTTCGACTACGACTTTGAGCCGCTGACGAAGAAGGAGATGACGGCTGAAACTCCGGTTATTTGTGCGGCGCAGATCCCGGGCGGCTGGCAGCTGTTAAAAGATTCGGCGGGGCGGTGGATCCCGGAGCGGATGTATAAAAACGAGCCGCAGGCTCAGCCGGCGGACGTGAAGCTGTCCGTCACCGGCCGGGAGGGCGAAAGCCTGAAGCTGGAGCTGAAAAACAGCGGAAACAGGACCTGGATGTACGGAAGGGACTACTGGGTGGAGGTGAATCTGGACGGCGTCTGGTACAGCGTGCCGGTCAATTCGGCCCTGGGCCTGGCCTTTACGCTGGAAGGCTACACCCTGTCCGCCGGCGGGAGCGTGAAGATGAGCGCTTCACTGGAGGTTTTCGAGCCGCTGCCGGCGGGAAAATACCGGATCGGGAAGAGTATTCACAGCGAAACGGAGGACGGGACCGGACGGGAGTTCTGCTCGGTGTACGCGGAATTCACGGTTGAGTAAAACAGAGGCCTGTGATATGATAAAGGCGGGAATTGTCCCGCCTTTTTGCATGCCGGCGAAGGTTTTTGCGGCCGGCAGGGAAGATCCGCAGGACGGAGGCGGCTTATGGAACAGAAAAACAAAGGACTGGATATCAGCGCGAAGAGCTTTATCACGGCGATCGCGATCATTTTCGCGCTCATGGTCGTGACCTACGTCCTGACCTTCCTGATCCCGGGCGGCGAATACGCCCGGACCGTGGACGCGGAGGGGCATACGGTGATCGATACGGCGGCCGGCTTTAAAGAGGTGCAGGGCGGCCTTCCTTTCTGGAAATGGCTGCTTTCGCCCTTCCTGGTGCTCGGCGCGGAAGGTTCCGGCACCCTGATCGCGGTCCTGATCTTCCTGCTGGTGATCGGCGGGATCTTCAACGCGCTGGCGGTCTCCGGGCTCATGAACTACATGCTGGACAGGCTGGTCGCCCGTTTCGGCGCGGTGCGCGATAAGCTGATGGCCGTTCTGGTTTTCTTCTTTATGGCGATGGGGTCGCTCGTGGGCTCTTTTGAGGAGGTCATACCGCTGGTGCCGATCGTGGTGAGCCTGGCCATCGGCCTGGGCTGGGACGCGGTCACCGGCGTGGCGATGAGCCTGCTCGCGGTGGGCTGCGGCTTCGCGGCGGGCGTGGCGAACCCCTTTACCATCGGCGTGGCGCAGACGCTGGCGGGGCTGCCCATGTTCAGCGGCATCTGGCTGCGGCTTCTGTCCTTCGTCTGCATTTATTTCTTGCTGATAGGCTTCCTGCGGCTGTACGTCAGGAAGCTGCCCGGCGGCGCGTCGGTCCCGGCGGCGGCAAAGACGCATGTGGCGGATCCGAAGATGGACAGGGGCTTAAAGCTTTTTGCGATCATCCTCGGCGCCGGCATCCTGCTGGTCATCAGTTCCGGCTTCCTGCCGTTCTTAAGAGATTTCACGATGATCATCGTGGCGGTGATGTTCCTGGCGGCCGGCATTGCAGCGACGCTTGCCTCCGGCATGAGCTTAAAAGAGCTGGCGGCGGCCTTCGGAAAGGGGCTCGTCACCATCGCGCCGTCCATCCTGATGATCCTGATGGCTTCCTCCATCAAGTACATCATGACGGAGGGCAAGCTTCTAGACAGCCTGATCCATGCGGCGGTCGGCGCGGCGGGCTCGCTCTCCAAGCCGCTGCTGATACTCTTTATTTATCTGATCTGCCTGGTGATGAATTTCTTCATTTCCTCGGGCTCGGCGAAGGCCTTCCTGCTGATCCCGCTCATCATTCCGATCGCGCAGATCTTCGGCGTCAGCCCGCAGCTGTGCATCGTGGCCTTTGCCTTCGGCGACGGCTTCAGCAACGTGTTCTATCCGACGAACGCGGGGCTTTTGATCGCGCTGGGGCTGGCCGACGTGGGCTACGGCAAGTGGGCGAAGTTCTCGTGGAAGTTCCAGGCGCTGAACCTGGTCCTGACGGCGGGTCTTCTGCTGTTCGGCCTGGCGGTCGGGTACTGAGAAAAAACTGTATAAATGTTGACAGTAAAAGAGACCGCCTTAAAGCAAGGGGAGAGGAGAGGGGGCTGTTTAAGCGCTATGGGAAAGAAAAGTCCGCTGATTTTACGGAAATCACTTTTGCCGTTGTGTTTATTCCTGACAGATAAATAGAACAGGTTATGAAAGAAACAAGATCATAACCAAGATAAAAAACGTACGGTTTTTGGTTTTTTTTGCGTTTGCCGGCAGCAGATTTTTAGCTACCGGCTGTTTTTTTATACCGGCAAAGCTTCATTTTTTTCGAAAAATATTTGCCGGCACTTTCTTTTTATTTGACGCTTGCCGGATTTGTGTTATAATATTATGCGGCAGAGTAGGGCTGCTTGCTTTTGCTTTACTGAAAAAGATTCTGACGATTACAGAAAGGAAAAACGTATGAAGAATCGGCGTCAGAAAAGAGTATGGGCTTTGTGTCTGGCCGTTGTAATGACGGTCTCTGTGATGGGCTTTTCGGTCCCCCGCGTAAGAGCGGAAGAGCCGGCAGCCGGAGAAGCGGCGCAGGAAGAAAATAAGGCGCCGGGAGCGGAAAATCCGGAAGCGGAAACCACGGAAGCGCCCGCAGAACCGGCCGCGGAAGCGGATCCGAAGGCGGATGGTGCGGATGCGGAGGTCGAAGCCGTTATTGCAATGCTGAAGGGGATCGATTCTCTGCAGGAGATGCAGGATAAAAGGAAGACTTTTACGGTATCAGGCAAGCTTGATCCTTCCAGCGAAGCCAGCGTGGCCGAGCATCAGGCGGCACAGCAGGGTTATGCGGACTATCTGGCTGACATGAACCAAAAACGGGCGGCGGCGCAGGCGGCGTACGATGCTTTGAGCGACGATCAGAAGGCACAGCTGGATCCGGCTCTGGTCAAAAAGCTGACGGATACCCTTTCGAACAAGTTCAGCACGGCTTCCTATGAGATCGAGCCGAGTACGAACGAATACAACTATTCAATGGTCCAGATCGGAGCAAACTCATGGCTGTCCTATGAGCTGAGCCAGCATTCAACGATCGATTATGATATGCCGTGCATCCTGATCGTAACGGACTGCTCGGGCGATGCCACGAGCTTTACTCCGGACGGCCCCTACGTTTACGGGACGAACAACTACGAGCTGACCTACTGCTGCGACGAGCTGGAGCCTACGGCATTCAAGGCGCACTATAAGCGCGTCAATCTGGAGGACTGCAGTTACTTCAACTCCTATCAGGCCGGAAAGATCCGTGCGATCATCAGCCGCTCCTATCCTTTTGTAACCATGGATGCGATGAAAGCGGAGCTGATCGCCGCCGGCGTGGAAGGTGCCAAGGATCTCAATAAGTCCGACATCATCGCGGGCGTGCAGTTCGCGGTCTGGTATTTTTCCAACCGCATGGCCAACGACGGCCATCTGCATGATGATACGACCTACGGCTGGACGTGGAACGCGATTGCCTACGGTCTGATCGCTTCGGTCAATGATTACCGGAACGATCTCTGGTTCTGGTGGGATGCTAATCACGTCAAGTATCAGACCTACGAGCAGGACGCGTATGACAAGATCACGGCCCTTTTCAACTATCTCATCAATCTGCCCGGCGAAACGGCTTCGGATGACCAGCTTGTGATCTCTGACATCCGGATCACCCGCACGGATATGGTGCCCGGAAGCGACGACACCTACACGATAGGCCTCAACGTGATCTTAAATCACGGTGCCGGTGCCGACGATGCGGTCACGCTGACCGTTTCCGGCCCGAACGGCTCGGATTCCGTCCGCGTGTCCGGAGAGACCAGCTATCAGATGAGTATCACGGCGAAATACGGCGACACGATCACGGTAAGCGCGGAAGGCACGCAGGAACTGAAAAAAGGCGTGTATTTCTATGAGCCGGAGGGCGGCTACGATGCTTCGCAGTCGCTGGTCGGCGTCGCGGAAGGCACCACAAAAGTCAAGGCGCAGGATTCCTTCGTTTTTGAACAGGATATCGAAGCCGGCATCCGCATCTATAAGACCGAAAAAGAGACCGGCAAACCGATCGAAGGGATCGTCTTTACGCTTTACACGGTACCCGAAGGACAGGACGTGAGCGGAACCCCGACCGAGGAGGAGATCGCAGCCTATGCCGTAGCGGCGAACAAGGCGGGCTCCGTGACTACGGATGAGTCCGGCTACGCAGCCATTACCCTGCAGCCCGGAACGTATCTTCTGATCGAGGAGCCGAACAACAAGGTCAAGGCGCCCGTTAATCCGATGTATGTGACCCTTCCGGTCTATGCGGAAGATGGGACGGTGACGGCGGACATCGCAGAGCTGCACCTTGAGAACGAGCCGGCCGACGAGCCGGGCTCCGTCTCCGTGCGCCTTGCGGTCACGAAGGAGATCAACGACTGGGGCGCGGCGGAGTCCTTCACCTTCAAGATGGCGGCTGACGGTGAAAATATGCCGATGCCGCAGGAAACGACGGCCGTCGCCACAAAGGCGGATCCGACGGCGCTCTTTGAGAAGATTACCTATTATGATGCGGGAATCTACACCTATACGATCACCGAGGTGAACGGCGGCGCGGACGGCGTCTCCTACGATACAACGTCTTATCCGGTCACGGTCACCGTGACGGAGGAGAAGATCTACGGCGAGCCGGAGAACCCGGGAGAGGACCCGCCGCAGATCGGACTCATCCTGCATGCGGAGGTAAAGTACGGCAACGCCGACAGCCTGACCGTCACCAATACCTTCGAGCCGGCGGAAGCCGTTCCGGAAGTGACGAAGGCTTTAACGGGCCGCGAGTGGACGGATGACGATTCCTTCACCTTCACGCTGGCGGCCGTCACCGAAGGCGCACCGCTGCCGGCGACGGTAACGGGCACGGCGACCAAGGCGCAGCCCAAGGTCAGCTTCGGCACGATCACGTTCAATAAGGCCGGGACCTACGAATATACGATCACCGAGACGGCCGGCAGCGCGGACGGCGTGGCCTACGATACGGCGGCGTACAGCGTCGTGATCACGGTCACGAAGGACGAAAACACGAACGCCTTAAGCACGACGGTTAAGTACGACGGCGCCGACAGCCTGACCGTCACCAACCCCTTCACGCCGGCGGAAGCCTCTCCGGAAGTGACCAAGGCCTTAACGGGCCGCGAATGGAAGGACGATGATTCCTTCACCTTCACGCTGGCGGCCGTGACCGAAGGCGCGCCGCTGCCGGCGACGGTAACGGGCACGGCGACCAAGGCGCAGCCCAAGGTCAGCTTCGGTACGATCACGTTTAATAAGGCCGGGACCTACGAATATACCATCACCGAGACCGCCGGCAGCATTCCGGGCGTGACTTACGATACGGCGGCGTACAGCGTCGTCGTCACGGTGGCGAAGGACGAAAACACGAACGCCTTAAGCGCGGCGGTCAAGTATGACGGCAGGGATTCCCTGACCGTGGAAAACAGCTACAAGGCGGAGCCGGTCTCGGTGGATCTCGGAGGCCGCAAATTCATCGAAGGCCAGCCGGAGGATACGCTCAGCTTCACCTTTATCTTAAAGGAAACGACCTCAGGCGCGGACTACAGCGACTCGGTCACGGTCAAAGGCGCAGGCGAAGCCGCCTTTAAGACGCTCAGCTTTGACAAGACGGGCGTCTACACCTTTGAGATCACGGAAGAAGCCGGCGGCGAAAAGGGCTGGACCTACGACAGCACCGTCTATACGGTCACGGTGACCGTGACGGACGACGGCTCCGGCCAGCTGGCTGCCTCCGTCGAGGGCTTAAAGAACAACAAGGCGGAATTCACCAACACCTACGTGCCGGAGACCACGCCGGAAGAGACCACTACGCCGGAGGAGACGACCCCCGAAGAGACCACCCCGGCGGAAACCACCCCCGAGGAGACTCTGCCGGAAGAAACCACGACCCCCGCCGAAACCACGCCGGCCGAAACGACGCCGACGGAGACCACGCCGCCGTATACGCCGGATACCGGCGAAAGCAACGATCTGGCGCGCTGGGGCATCGTGCTGGGCGCCTCCGCCGTCGTGGCGGTCCTGGTGCTGATCTTCCGCAAACGCTCGAACAAAGACGCGGACGCAGACCCGGATAAAGACCCGGAGGAAGATTCAGACAAGGATCCGGACAAAGAATAAGGGGATATTCGGGGCGGACTTGAAAAAAGACGGCATTATGTGCTAAAACTGTAGCGGAAAGGGAAGCCTTTCCGCAAAAGGAGTTGGCGTATGAAGAAAGATATCCTGATCGTGGGTGTTGCCGGCGGGTCCGGCAGCGGAAAAACCACCCTGACCAACAACCTGATCGCCCGTTTCGGAGACCAGGTGACGGTGGTGCATCACGACAATTACTATCGCTCGCATCACGATCTGACCTACGAGGAAAGAACGCATCTCAATTACGACTGCCCGGAGGCTTTCGAAAACGAGCTGATGATCGAGCAGCTGCAGCTTTTAAAAGAAGGCCGCAGCGTGGAATGCCCCATCTACGACTTCACGATCCACGACCGGAAGCCCGAGACCGTCACCATCGAACCGAAGCCGGTCATTTTAGTGGAGGGGATCCTGATCTTCGCGGAGCCGGAGCTGCTAAAGCAGATGGATATCAAGATCTTCGTGGACACGGACGCGGACATCCGCCTGGCCCGCCGGATCCGGCGGGACGTGGAAAAGCGCGGCCGCAGCATGCAGAGCGTACTGGATCAGTGGTGCGCGACCGTCAAGCCCATGTATGAGATGTACGTCGAGCCGACCAAAAAGAAGGCGGACGTCATCGTGCCGGAAGGCGGCCGGAACCAGGTGGCTCTGGAGATGCTCTTCGGGCGGCTGGAGCGGCACCTGAAACAGATCCGGGAAGACTGAGACCGGAAAAAGAGCGGAAAGGAGAAACGTATGGCTGATTACATCATCGCAACATCATCCACCTCGGACCTTCCGAGGACCTGGCTGGATGCGCATCAGGTCCCGTTCATCGCTTACAGTTACACCGTGGGCGATAAGGTCTATGAGGACGACTGCCGGGAGGAGAGCCGCGCGGCCGTTTACGCGGGCATGCGCAAAGGCGATCTTTTAAAGACCTCCATGATCAACGCCTTCGTTTATCACGAGTTCTTTGAAAAGCTGATGCAGACAGGGAAAAACGTGATCTTCCTGGATATGTCCGAGAAGATGTCCGCCTCCTTCCAGAACTGCGCGGAGGCGGCCCGTCGGATCAGGGAAGAGTTCCCGGGGCAGCAACTTTACGTGATGGATACGCGCTGCATCTCCGGCGGCCTGGGCCTTCTTGTGGACGAGATGGTCCGGCGCAAGGAAGCCGGCGCCTCCTTCGACGAGGTGATCGCCTGGGGCGAAGCGCACAAACTAAAAATCGCCCACCGCTTTACGGTGGACGATCTGAAATACCTGAAGATGGGCGGCCGCGTTTCCAATTCCGCCGCGCTGATCGGGCAGCTGCTGCAGATCAAGCCGGTGCTGTACGTGCCGGACCGCGGGACGCTGGACGTGGTCAAGAAGGCGCGGGGCCGCAAAGCTGCCTTAAAGGCCATCCGCGACGGGATCTTAAGCGACCTTTCGAAGATCGATCCCACCGGAACGGAGTTCCACATCCTGCACGCGGACTGTCTGGCGGACGCCGAATGGGTCCGCGACGAGGTGAAAGCGGCTTATCCGCAGGTCGGCCGGATCACCATCACGCAGCTGGGCGTGGTCATAGGCGCGCACTGCGGTCCGGGCCTGCTGACGGTCTTTTATCTCTGCAGCGGCCGGAATCCGGAATGATCCGGAGGATCAGTCCAGCTCAAGCCGCATGAGCACCGTTTCCTGCCAGCCGCTTAAGCGGGAGCGGAAGCCTCTGGGGTTTCTGCCGTATTCAACAAAACCGACGCTCTGATACAGCGAGTACGCCCGGGTGTTGGCCGCGACGACTTCCAGCTCCAGCTGGAGATAGCCGGCCGCCCGGGCGCATTCTATAGCGGACTCCGTGAGCGCTCGTCCGATGCCGAGCCCCCACCAGTCCTTGTCGATGCTGATGCCGAAGCCGGCCCGGTGTCTTGTTTTTTCGGCGTTGCGGATGCTGTCGACGCCCGCCGTTCCGGCGATGACGCCGCCGATATCGGCGACCAGCTCGACGTCCCGCGCGCTTTCCGTCTGCTTATTCAGATACGCTCCCTCCGCCTCGACGGTGAAGGTGCACTCCTCCGGATAGGTGGTCAGAAAGTCCGTCTGTCCGTGCGTTGACACAAAATTCGTTAAAACGGCCTGCGCATCTTGCGCAGTGCCGTTTCTTATGATACAGCTCGTTCCGTTTTTCAACGTGACCGTCCGCTGATACCGCATCGGCGTTCTCCTTTTTCCGGATCGTTTTTTGCAGGCGGCGCGTCAGCGCAGGCTGATCCTCGCGCCGGTGCAGCGCTCCTTCATGTAGTTGAAAACAAAATCAAAATCGCTGTCCTTAACGTAGACCTGATTGTGCTTCAGCAGAGTGTTGACCTTGATCAGGTGCTTGCGGCGGATGCCGGCGAGCCGCCGGACCTTATCGTAGCGGCAGGAAAGGCTGCCCCCGCCCAGCTGCATCATGCCGATGCCGGTCGTGGTCATATTGCCGGCGGCGCCGCCGACCAGCATGGTCAGGATGTTCAGCGCTTCGGCCTTTTCGTTCTTGATCTGGATGTGGGCGATCCACAGGTTGTCCATCTCGAACAGAACGGTGTATTTGCCGTTGTTGGCCTTGGTCACGATCCAGTAGGCCGGGATGGACAGCACGAAAAGGATGCCGCCGACGATCAGCAGGGTGATGGCGGCGTATTTGAGCCGCTCCAGGAAGGTCCCGTCGGTGAAGATGATCATCAGCAGGAAGGGCGCGACGGCGGCGATCAGCAGCGCCCGCCAGACTTCGAAGAGCAGGAAAAAGCTCTTCCGCATCGGAAGCTCGTAGATCCAGCGGTAGGTGCCGTCGTTGCAGAGCAGGACGTCGTCGGACTGGGCGGTGCTGCCGGCCTGGATGACGTTTCCGGCCTGTTGGGGGTTCTCTAAGTAAGGCATGGGTTCTCCTTTATTATCGTAGGGGGCCGCCGGCCGCGGCAGGCATCTGGTGATTTGAATATATAGGGAGATGCCTGCCGTGTCAAGGCATTTCGTTTATTTGCCCTTTTTTCCCCGTGCCTCGTAATCCTCCTCGATCTTTTCCTTCCAGTCTGCTTTCAGCGGCGCGCCGGCGCGGACGCGGCAGACGGCTTCGGAGACGACTTCGTAGTTGAGTGCGGTGCCGGTATGATCGCTGTTGTAGCGCACAGCCCGGTCGGCCCGGATGCCGAAGTGCGAAGCGGTGGTAACGGCGTCGATATTGGCGCCGAGGAAGAGGAATTCCCAGCCGTATTCTTCCTGCTGACGCTTCACCAGACGCTTCACTTCTTCGGCGGAGCAGCGGCGGCTGGCGTTTTCGAGGCCGTCCGTGGTGATGACGAAGAGTGTCCTGCCGGGTTTATCCTCCTCGCGGGCGTACTTGTGGACGTTTGCGATGTGCTTCACCGCGCCGCCGACGGCGTCCAGCAGGGCGGTGCAGCCGCGCACGTAGTACTGGCGGTCCGTCATGGGCTCGACCTTTTTTAAGTCGACACGGTCGTAGATGACGTCGCATTCGCTGTCAAAGAGGACGACGGAGACGAAGGCTTCGCCGGCTTCTTTTTTCTGCTTTTCGATGAGGGCGTTGAAGCCGCCGATGGTGTCGCTCTCTAAGCCGGCCATGGAGCCGCTGCGGTCTAAGATAAATACGAGTTCGGTCAGGTTCTTGTTCATGATGGGTCCTCCTTGTTGCTTTCTGCGGGAAGGATACCGGATCTATACGCCGCTCAGGTCAACTGCCGGTTGACAATTTTGACATTCGGCCGCTTCTGTGGTAGCATGAGAGCCATGAAAGACTATTATCAGATCCGGGGCATAAACCCCAAAAAGACGCCGCTGCAGCCGCTCGCGCAGTACTGCGCAGCCGCCGAGATAGCGGAAGAAGAAATCAAACAGCACGGGGAAGAGGCACGGGACTGCCTCGGTGCCTTCCTCGTTTTCCGGCTGTCCGAAGAAGCGAAGGCCTTAGGGCCGGCGTTTCCGGAAAACCTTACGGTATCGGACCTGATCTACGTGGGCGTAACGGGTCAGGACGGCGCGCTTTTGGCGGAACCGCTGCATGAAGAGGCAGAGGATATCTTCCGGGACGCGTATAAAAGCATCCTACGGGCCGTCGCGGAAACGGCTTTTCAGCACGGCCTCCGGGCGGGCTTCAACCGGCCGGGCGAGATGGCGGACCACTTGAGGGACGATATCGGCCTCTCGCTTTCGTCGCCGCTGGAGGTGCTGCTGCCGGCCCCGTTCTGGCAGCTGACGGGAAAGGACCTGCGGGAAAGCTACGGCGCGCTGGCGGAGGAGATCCGCGGCGAGCGGGAGCGCTATCTTCGGGATTCTCAGGCGGCGAAGGCCGCCCGGCTGGCGGAACTGGACGAAAAAGCAAAAGAAGTGCCCTACGAGGGCGAGATCGGAAAGTACTATTCGGGAGAAAAGCGGGCGGAGCTGGAGGCCCTGAAGGAGCGCTACAGCGCGGAGGAGATCGGACTTTTGTTCTACAGCAAAAAGATCCGCCTGTCTCCGGCCTTAAAGAAGCAGTATGCCTTGAGCCGGGAGCCGAAGCTGGAAAAGAGCGAGTATCGGACGGAATTCGTTCCGGCGTACCGCTGCGAAACGGACCGGGCGGCCTTCCGGACGCTGGCCAAAGCCTATGAGGCGGAGATCCGTGCGGACCGCGAGGCGGCGCAGGAGGAGGGCCGGGTCAAAAACCGGGAGAAAAACCTGCGCAAGAAGAGAAACGCGGCGGTCCGGACCGCCATCGTCAACTCCATCCCGGACAACTATATCGACCTGTTCCCGCTGGCGCGCGCCATGGAGCGGCACTTCGTGCTGCACATCGGGCCGACCAATTCCGGCAAGACGCACGACGCCGTCGAAGCCTTGAAGGCGGCGGAGAACGGGATCTACTTAGGCCCGCTGCGCTTGCTCGCCTTCGAGCAGTACGAAGCCTTAAACGAGGCGGGCTTCCCCTGCAGCCTCGTGACCGGCGAGGAAAGAATAGAGGACCCGTGGGCGCGCTATCAGGCTTCGACCATCGAGATGCTGAACACACGGAACGAATATGAGGTCGCCGTCATCGACGAGGCGCAGATGATCGGCGATCCGGACCGGGGCGGCGCCTGGACCAGCGCCATCCTGGGCGTGTGCGCGAAGGAGATCCACGTCTGCGCGGCGCCGATCGCGAAAAAACTGCTGATCCGCCTGATCCGCGACTGCGGAGACAGCTACACGGTGGTGGAGCATCACCGCATGACGCCCTTAAAGCTCGAACGGGAGCCGTTCTCCCTGGAGGAGGACGTGCAGCCGGGGGACGCACTGATCGTATTTTCGAAGAAAAGCGTGCACGCGGTCGGGGCTTTCCTGCAGCGGCACGGCCTGCGCTGCAGCGTCATCTACGGCGCCCTGCCCTACGACGTGCGCCGGGAGCAGGCGAGGCTCTTTGCCCGCGGGGAGAACGAGGTGGTGGTCGCGACGGACGCCATCGGCATGGGCATGAACCTGCCCATCCGCCGCGTGGTGTTCCTGGAGCAGGAAAAGTACGACGGTATCTCGGTGCGGGAGCTGAAGGCGGAGGAGGTCAAGCAGATAGCAGGCCGGGCGGGCCGCTACGGGATCTATCCGGAGGGACTCGTCAATTCGACCGAGCCGAAAAATCCCATCCGGGCCGGTCTGGAAAGCCGCAGCGAGACGGTGCATGAAGCCGTGATCGACTTCCCGGAATCGCTGCTTGGCGTGAACGCGCCGCTGTCGGAGATCATCGAACGCTGGGCGCAGCTGGAGATCAAGCCCGGCTACACGCGGGCGGATCCGGTGCGGATGTTAAAGCTCTGCCGGATGATCGAGCCTTTATCGGAGGACAAGCGTTTCCTTTACGACTGCATCAGCATGACTTTTGACGAAGAGTCGGCGGATCTTCTGCAGATCTGGCGCGTCATGTGCGCGAAGGAAGCGGCGGGAGAGGTGTACGGCGTGGAGAACGCCCTGCCGGGAGAGAAGTGGATAGACGATACCGACAACTTAAGCGAGCTGGAGGAGGCCTTCCGGCTCTGCGACCTTCTGTTCGGCTACTGCGAGAAGTTCGACCACACCGAATGGCGCGGGGAGATCATGCGCAGAAAAAACAGGATCTCCGCGAAAATGACGGAGATCCTGGCGAGACAGTCGCTGCACGGCAGACGCTGCGCGGTCTGCGGGAAGGCTCTGCCCTGGAACGTGCCTTTCGGCCTGTGCGAGAGCTGTTTCAGGAACGGCCGGGGCCGGACGTTCGTCGGAAAGAGAAGCGCTATGCGGGGAGACCGGTCTTCAAGGGGGGAAGGCCGCAGTCGAAAAGAAGATCGGAA
>JAEEUR010000128.1 GCA_016290595.1 Lachnospiraceae bacterium
CTCGTCCTGGCGCTGTCCTTATGCGCCTGCGGCAGCAAGAAGGAGGCCGTCAAGATCGGCATCCCGGACGACGGCACCAATTTGAGCCGCGCCTTGAAGCTTCTGGAGACCGCGGGCCTCATCACCGTAAGGCCCGAGGCCGGCTATACCCCGCAGATGGCGGACATCACCGGGTATCTGTACAACATTGAGATCATCCCGACGCAGGCCAACACCCTGCCGGCCACGCTGGACGACTACGCCGCCTCCACCATCAACGGCACCTACGCGATCCCGGCGGGGCTGACCCCGTCCAAAGACGCCCTGATCATCGAAAAGCAGAGCGAAAGCGGCGACAACCCTTACGTGAACATCATCGCGGCGCGCAGCGAGGACAAGGACAATCCGACCTACAAGACCATCGTCGCCGCCTACCAGACCCAGACGGTCGCCCAGTTCCTGCTGGAAAACTACAAGGAAGCCTTCTTCCCGGCCTTTAATTACGACAGCAAGTACAGCGCGGATGCGAACTTCGTGCAGGACATCTTAAATTACAAGTCCGATAAGGCCGGCAAGACCGTCGTCAAGGTCGGCGTCTGCGGCGCGAACAACGACCAGTGGCTCGCCGTGCAGAAGGTCCTGGACGAGCAGGGCGCGAACATCTACATCGAGCTCGTGGAATTCGACGCCTACAACCTGCCGAACGAAGCTTTAAGCAGCGGCGACATCGACTTAAACGCCTTCCAGCACAAGGCCTACCTAAACAGCGAGATCGCGAGCCAGGGCTATAAGATCGAATCCATCGGCGACACGCTGATCGCTCCGCTCTCCCTGTACTCGAAGCAGGTGAAATCCCTCGACGCCTTAAAGGATCTGGCGGGCAAGAAGTAAGCCGGCACGCAAAAAGTTTTATCCGCTTGCTTTTGCTATCAATTTCGTCTATAATAGCCTCCTGTCAGGGACGGGAGGCTATTTATGACACTGCAGCAGATCCTATATGCCTTAAAGATCTCGGAGACCGGGTCCATGAACCGGGCGGCCTCGGAGCTTTTTGTTTCGCAGCCGACCCTGACCAACGCGATCCACGAGCTGGAGGCTGAGATCGGGCAGGCCCTCTTCCTGCGCTCCAACCGCGGGGTGGTCCCCACCGAAGCCGGCCGCCGCTTTCTGGGCGACGCCCGCAGCATCCTGAACCAGTATCAGACCCTAAAGGACCGCTATACCGGCTCCGGGCCGCGCCGCAGCTTCGCCGTCTCCACGCAGCACTTCTCCTTCGCAGTCAAATGCTTCGTGAGCATGGTGAAGGCGCTGGATCCGGCCAGCTACAAGCTGGCCATCCGCGAGACCCGCACGCTGGACGTGATCCGGGACGTGGGCAGCGGCATCAGCAACCTGGGCATCCTGTACTTAAGCGAGTTCAACCGCAAGTACATCGTGAAGCTCCTGGACGAGGCCGGCCTGGATTTCACGCCCATCACCAGCTGCCAGGCCTGCGTGTACCTGCACAAGGACCATCCGCTGGCCGGCCGGGACGCCTTGAGCCTGGAGGATCTGGCGCCGTACCCCTGCCTCTCCTTCGACCAGGGCGCCGACAGCCTCTTCTATCTCGCGGAGGAGATTCTCTCGGACAACGAATTCGAGCGCAGCATCAAGGTCTCCGACCGCTCCACGGTCCTGAACCTCATGATCGGCTTAAACGGCTACACGCTCTGTCCCGGCGTGGTCTGCGAGGAATTGAACGGCGACGTCTGCCGCGTCATCCCCTATCAGGAGGACGCGGACAATCCCAACCGCCGCATGGAGATCGGGTACCTGACCAAGAAAAACGCGCTGCTTTCCGAAGCCGCGCAGGAATACATCCGCCAGCTGACCGCCTATTTTGCGGATCGGCACGAAGAAGCCAAGGAGTAAAGACGCATGAGCAAACCCGTCATCATTACCGCCGACAGCACCGTCGATCTTTCCGCCGAGCTGATCGAGCGTTTTCAGATCCAGATCATTCCGCTGACCATCGTTCTCGGCGAGGAGACCTTCCTGGACGGCCAGGGCTTTACGCCGCTGGAGATGTACGCCCGCTACCGGACGGACGGCACGCTTCCGCACACGGCTGCCCCCGGCGAACAGGACTTCTACGATTTCTTCTCCGCTTTCACGAAGAAGGGCTTTGAGGTGGTGCATATCGATATCAGCTCGGAGCTGTCCAATTCCTTCAACGCCGCCCGGCTGGCGGCCCGGCGCCTTCCCGGCGTCTACCCGGTGGACAGCCGCATGCTTTCGACCGGCGGCGGCCTGCTCGCCATCGAAGCCGCCGAGTGCCGTGACAAGGGCATGGGCGCTGCCGAGATCGCCGCGCACATCGCCGGCCTGACGGACAAGGTCTCCACCAGCTTCGTGCTGGACACCCTCACCTTCATGTGGAAGGGCGGCCGCTGCTCCGGCGTGGCGGCGCTGGGCGCCAACCTGCTGAAATTAAAGCCGGCCCTTCGGATGCGCGAAGGGAAGCTGGAGGTCTTCAAAAAGTACCGCGGCAACATCGATCACGTCTATAAGCAGTATATCTCGGAGATGCTGGAGGGCAGAAAGATCCGTCCGGACCACATCTTCATCACCGAATCCGGCGAGGTGGAGCACGCCGTGATCCACGAACTGAGCGAACTGGTCAAAACGCTTTCGGGCTGCCGCGAGGTGCATCACACCCTGGCCGGGTGCACGGTCTCCTCTCACTGCGGGCCGAAGACGCTTGGCGTACTTTTTATCGAGGAGTAAGGGCCGGGGGAGGAGCCCCGCGCGAAAGAGGTACTGAAATGAAGAAACGTATTATGCTGATGATCCTCTCGGCTGTTCTTCTGCTGACGGCCGCTTTATCCGGCTGCAGCAATTTCATAGACCGGCGGATGCGGGAAATGCGGGAAAAAGCAGAAACCTATCTGTCCCAGATGGAAAAAACGTCCGGCGTTTCGGATCATTTTACCCTCGGGGAAACGCCGAAAAATATCGAAAAGGCGGATCCGATCGGCTTTTCGGTCGCGTCGGAAACGTACGGAAAGAATTTCACGGTCTACGTCAAACGGGACGGCAGCGAGATCACGGATACGTATTATGCCCTGTATCTGCAGGAGGAAGCCGACCGCAGCGTAAAAGCCGCCTTTGAGGAAGCCTCGGCAGGCGCCGCCTACACCCCTTCCGTCAGCTTCAGGAAGGGTTCGTTCCCGGCTCTTTCCAGGCACGCCGCCGGCTCGCTGAAGGATCTTTATGCCTTAAGCGGAAACGAGGAGATGCTGGAGATCCGCATCAGCACCGCCGGCAAGGACAATATGGACGACGCGCAACTCGACCGGCTGCTGCTTACGCTGCAGAAGGCCGGTCTGTACGGCACTCTGACGCCCTATCCCAGCAGCTCCGTCTGGTTCGAGATCTGCCCCGACGGCTTCTGGAAGAACGTTCAGACCGGAGCGGACAGCGGCGCCTACTTAACCCGCGACGCCTATACGCCGGCGCCGTAAGGCCGTTTTCGTCCCTTTATCAGAAGAGCACGCCTTTTTCAGCCGGCGTGCTCTTTCTTCTTTTCTTTCAGATACCGGACCGCGGTCCCGATCAGCAGCGCCAGGAGCACGCCGCTGAAATCGATCAGGACATCCCGCAGCTCCCCGCTTCGGCCCTCCACGCCCAGCTGGACGCCTTCGTCGGCAGCTGCGACCAGAAGCCCGGCCAGCGCCGGCAGAAGGAAACGCAGCGCCCTCCGCCTGCCGTCCGCCGCGCCGGGAAAGGCCCTCTCCCACTGACGCGCCGTCAGAAACAGCAGCACACCCAGAAGAAAGAACTCCGTAAAGT
>JAEEUR010000129.1 GCA_016290595.1 Lachnospiraceae bacterium
CCTTCATGCCGTACCCGATCTATTTTGAGAATACGGAAGCAAAGGCGGAGGACAAGTCGCCCTCACCCGCCTCTGACGAGGCACCCTCCCCCGCGTCCGGGGGAGGGCAAGAGGCAGAAGCGCCGAAGCCGGTGAACGACGTGAACCCGCTTTGGCTAAAGAACCCTTCGGAGTGCAAAGAAGAGGATTACAAGGAATTTTATAAGAAGCTTTTCCGCGACTGGAAGGATCCGCTCTTCACCATCCACCTGAACATGGATTATCCCTTCCGTCTGAAGGGCCTGCTCTACTTCCCGAAGATCAACCTGGAGACCGAGCCGGCTGAGGGCACCATCAAGCTCTACAGCAACCAGGTCTTCATCGCGGACAACATCAAGGAAGTCATCCCCGAGTTCCTGATGCTCTTAAAGGGCGTCATCGACTGCGCGGACCTGCCGCTGAACGTCTCGCGCAGCGCGCTGCAGAACGACGGCTTCGTGAAGAAGATCTCCGACTACATCACCAAGAAGGTCGCGGACAAGCTGACCGGCATGTTCAACGTGGACCGCGAGAATTACGAGAAGTACTGGAAGGACATCCATCCCTTCATCAAGTACGGCTGCATCCGGGACGACAAGTTCAGCGAGAAGATCCGTAAGGCGATCATCTACAAGAACCTGGAAGGCAAATACGTCTCGTTGGACGAGTATCTGGAGGAGAAAAAGCCGGAAAAGACGGAAGCTGACGGCAAAGAGGCAAAGACCGAAGAGCCGGCTGCCGAGTCTGACGCCCCGGAGAAGGATACCCGCAAGACCATTTACTACGTGACCGATCCGGTCCAGCAGGCGACCTACGTGGAGATGTTCAAGGCCGCCGGCCAGGATGCCCTGCTCTTCTCGCACGCCATCGACGAGCCCTTCATCTCGCGTCTGGAGATGCGCTACCCGGACTACAAGTTCTGCCGCATCGACTCCGACGTGAACGAAGCCCTGACCGAGGAGCTGTCCGAGGAGGAAGCAAAGAAACGTGAGGAAGGACTCGGTGAGGTCTTCAAAAAGGCCCTCGGCCGCGAGAAGCTGAACCTGAAGCTGGCGCGCTTCAAGGACGCGCAGGTCGCCGCCATCATGACCTACGCCGAGGAAAGCCGCCGCATGAACGATATGTTCAAACTCTACGGCATGGATCCGTCCCAGTTCCCGAGCGAGGAAACGCTGGTCTTAAACAGCGAAAACGGCCTGGTGAAGTATCTGGAGGAAAAGCCGGAAGACGAAACGGGCAGCCTGATCGCGCAGCAGCTCTTTGATCTGGCGCTCATGGCCCACAAGCCCTTAAGCGCGGAGCAGATGACGGCCTTCTCCGCCCGGAGCCTGAAGATCATGGAGAAGATGATCGGCAAGTAAGCGCTTTGCCCCTGCACACAATCTATGGGGTAAGGGGGATTATGCGCTCTTTTTCAGATTTCGACCTTGATGGTATTAATACAGGCATAGAAAAAGGACCTGCGAAAAATGATCGCTCATTTTTTCACAGGCCCTTTTCTTGGCAGGCCATTTGGGGACGGTTCCTTTCTGGCTGCTATTCCGCAGGGGTAAAGAACAAGTAATAACTGAAAGCCGGTCCTCCGGAGAAGCGGAAGCGGTCCTCGCTTTCCCAGAAGATGCAGGGACCTTCATATTCCGGTTGTTCCGGACCGTCTTCGCTGCCTAAGAACCAGAACGGTCCCATCGTCTCGTTTTTCCACAGGCGGCCGCTCCAGGGGAAGGGTAAAATTTCGCAGAGATTTTCAATATACGGTCCGGGATTTCTGAATTCGTAAGTCCAGCCCTCCCAGACAAGCCCCGCTTCATTTCTTTCGGAGGTCTCGCTTTCCGGCGGGGTCAGAATGAGGATGCAGGTATATTTCTCATCCGCGTTCTCTCCCCAGTTATAGGTGGTCGCATAAACCCGGCTGCGGGGATCTGTTACGATAATGTCCGCAGAAGCTGCGGGATCGGCGGAGGTCTCCGCCGGAGCCGTCGTTTCGGGGGCAGACGTTTCCGGCTCAGGCGTCGTTTCGGCCGCAGACGTCTCTGCTTCCGACGTCGTTTCTGCCGCACTCGTTTCCGCTTCCGTCTGCTTCGTTTCTTCCGGCTTCGTAACGGGTGCCGTTGTTTCAGCCGGATCGGACTGCGTCTGAGGCTCAGTATAAGAACGAGTCTCTTCCGTCGTGATCGGATCCGCAGATACTGCCGGTTCAGCAGCGCAGCCGCTCACCGCAAGAAGCAAAGAAATCAGCAATATTCCTCCGATTAACATATGTATAAGCTTGTGCTTCATGCTCACATCCTCTTAACAACCTATTATTGTATCGGTTCTATCGAATCATAAGGCCAGATTTGAATAAGCTTTGAGCCGTTTACTTTGAAATTTACTCGTCGGCGTCCCGCTCGGCGCGGCGCTGCATGTCTTTTTCTTTCAGGCTCTCCCGCTTGTCGTAGAGCTTCTTGCCCTTCGCCAGGCCGATCTCCGCCTTTACCCGCTGGCCCTTGAAATAGACCTTGAGCGGCACGATCGTATAGCCCTGCTTTTCCACGCCTGCCTGCAGCTTGCGGATCTCATAATCGTGCAGCAGAAGCTTCCGGACGCGCAGGGGATCCCGGTTGAAAATATTGCCCTTCTCGTACGGGCTGATGTGCATGCCGTGGACGAAGACCTCGCCCTGTTTGATCTGAATGTAGGATTCCTTCAGGGAGCATTTGCCCATGCGAAGCGATTTCACCTCGGTCCCCGCCAGCGAGATCCCCGCCTCGTAGGTATCCTCGATGAAATAATCGTGATACGCTTTCTTATTGTTCGCGATCAGGCGAATGCTTTCCTTTCCCATCTTTCCATCCTCACTGTGCAAAAAGAAGGCGCCCGGCCACGCCAGGCACCCTCTTTTCTTCCGGCCTGAATGCGTTTACGCGATGATGTTCAGCACCAGCGCGATCACCATGAAGGCGGCCAGTAAAATACGGGTATACTTCTTCAGCTGGCCCTCTTTGGTACGGCCGCTGTTCCTGGCGGCAAAGCTGTTCTCGGATGCGCCTGCTCCGCCGGCGATGCTGCTGGACAGACCGTTTTCATTGCCTTCCTGCATCATGACCAGAACGATCATCGCGATGCACACCAGAACCAGTAATATCTTTAAAATTGTAGCGACAACTTCCATGAATAACAAACCTCCTCGGAACGTGCCAGAATATGATATCACTCCGTCACGCAGATTTCAAGCACTTTTTTAATTTTTTCAGGATCTGAGCTCGATCCCCATCTGCTTTAAGCCGTTCAGGATCTTGTTCATGACGCCGGTGATATCTTTTTCCTCCAGCGTGCGGTCCTTGGCCCGCAGGACGATCGTATACGCCACGGACTTCTTGCCCTCGCCCAGCTGCGCGCCTTCGTACACGTCGAAGAGCTGCACGGACTCGAGGAGCTTGCCGCTGCGCTGACGGAGCAGCTTTTCCACGCTGCCCACCGGCACGGACTTATCCATGACCAGCGCCAGATCGCGGCTGACCGCCGGGAAGCGGGCTAAGCCTTCGTAGTGCTTATTGTCCAGATTCGTGAACGGCAGGATGGCCGGCAGATCCAGCACCGCGACCGCGGTCCGCTCGCCGAGGCCGAAGGCCTCCGCCGTGGCGGGATGCACCTCGCCCAGATAGCCGATCACGGTATCGCGGTAGCTCATGACCGCCTGGCGGCCCGGGTGCAGGAACGGGAATTC